>VHDG01000658.1 GCA_016871475.1 Verrucomicrobiota bacterium | reverse complement strand
AAGGAAGAGATCAAGCAGGTTGCTACGGTCTCCGCCAACTGGGATACCACCATCGGCGAGATCATCGCTGATGCCATGGACAAGGTCGGCAAGGACGGCACCATCACCGTTGAAGAAGCCAAGTCCATCGAAACCACCCTCGACGTCGTCGAAGGCATGCAGTTCGACAAGGGCTATCTTTCCCCGTACTTCGTGACCAACTCCGAAACCATGGAGTGCAAGCTCGATGACGCTTACATCCTGATCTACGAGAAGAAGATCACGAACCTCAAGGACATGCTCCCGATCCTCGAAAAGATCGCCAAGGTGGGCAAGCCCTTGCTGATCATCGCCGAGGAAGTTGAAGGCGAAGCTCTGGCAACCCTCGTCGTGAACAAGCTTCGCGGCGTCCTCAACATCTGCGCTGTGAAGGCTCCTGGCTTCGGCGATCGCCGCAAGGCTATGCTCGAAGACATCGCCATCCTCACTGGCGGTCGATGCATCACCGAAGACCTCGGCATCAAGCTCGAGAACCTGGGCACCGACGACCTCGGCCGCGCCAAGAGCATCGTGGTGGACAAGGAAAACACCACCATCGTGGAAGGTCATGGCAAGGCTTCTGAAATCCAGGGCCGCGTCACCCAGATCCGCCGTCAGATCGAGGAGACCACCTCGGACTACGACCGCGAGAAGCTCCAGGAACGCCTGGCGAAGCTCGCCGGTGGCGTCGCTGTCATCAACGTCGGTGCGACCACCGAAACCGAGATGAAGGAAAAGAAGGCACGCGTCGAAGACGCGCTCCACGCAACCCGCGCAGCCGTTGAAGAAGGCATCGTGCCTGGTGGTGGCGTTGCCTTGCTCCGTTGCCTGCCGGCCATGGAAGCCCTCAAGCTCAAGGACGAAGACGAAGCCATCGGCTTGGACATCGTCAAACGCGCCATCGAATATCCTCTCCGCGCACTCGCTGCCAATGCAGGTGTGGAAGGCTCCCTGGTTGTTCAAGAGGTCAAGCGCCTCAAGGGCAACGACGGTTACAATGTCGCCACGGGCGACTATGAAGATCTGGTGAAGGCCGGAGTGGTGGACCCGAAGAAGGTCACACGCAACGCGCTGCAGAACTCGGCATCCATCGCCGGTCTGCTCCTCACCACCGAATGCCTCATCACTGAGGTGCCTGAGAAGGAAAAAGCTCCCAAGGCTGATCCTCATCACGGCGGCGGCGGAATGGATTACTAATCCGCCGTTGGTTCCTGGGAGGAACCGCAATTCCAAGGGCCGACAGAAATGTCGGCCCTTCTTTTTTGCCTTGGTCACGCAGGAAAAAACGCTTGCCGCTGGGGTGTTGGCGTCCTACCTTCTCGCCCCTGCTGGGCACCCATAGCTCAATTGGATAGAGCATCTGACTACGGATCAGAAGGTTTTAGGTTCAACTCCTAATGGGTGCGCCAGTCTTCCTCGATCTTCCCACTCCTTTTTCCTACAGATCCGCAGGCTCCATCCAGGAAGTTTCCTGCCCCTCAACTCCCCCCTCCTCCCACAAAGACGCCACCGAATGAAGGCACTTGGGCTGAGAAAACGGGGTTGAGCGTTACTAGGCCCCACCCTCCACTGCCAAAAGATCACTGGAGAACTTCAAGCGGAGATTTGATTTTCCAGCACGTCCTCTGAACAGGGTTGGCAAGTGTGGAAGTCAGGACAGCCATTGGTGGGCAGGCAATTGTCAGAGTTCAAGTTGGGTTGTTCAAAGCACAGGCCATCATCCGGCGTAAGAGCCTGGCAGGAATTCGATGTCGAGATAGGCACCCACCGCGTTCGCGTCAGATACGATCTGGGGAACACCCAGGTAGGCGTCCGAAGAAGGGCGATGAATATGGCCGGCGAAAACTCCAAGCAGATTCGGGGTGCTGAATACTTCGCGGTGAAAGGCAAGGGTGGTCTCAGTATGCCCTGTCTCCCGCCACCGCGGACGTCGCTCCAGCTCGAAGCTCTTGTCGTTCTTCCCTCCCCAATCGGGATGTCCACAGCCAAATCCAACTGATCGACCGGGAACATACAGCGGAATGTGGACGATGAGGGCGATGGGTTCTCCCGTCTTTACTTGCCGGCGATAAAATTCCAGCTGCTCCGGATGAATCTCGTAAGTGGAGTTGTCCAGGAGGATCACGCGAAGTCCACCCACCTTTCGCACACTCATCATCGGGTGAACCCCCTGGTAAAGAGGTCTAAGCCGCTTCTGAATCCAGGTCTCTCGAAGTAAGTCGGAGGTGCCGTCCATGCCTTCGTAATGCCAGTCGTGATTGCCAGCGACATAGGCGTAGGGAAGTGCGGCGTCCTGCAGACGAGCTTGAGCCCACTCGATGGCAGCCTCAGAAGGAAAACTGAAAAGATCACCGGCAAGAACCACAAGGTCAGCGTTTCTCTGTCCAGCAAGTTTTAGAGCCGCGACGAATGACTGTTCAGGGTCGGTGGGAGCGGCGGTTTGGAAGTGGCGCGTGGAATTGTAGGCTTTCGACATGCGCGCGCTATATCGCATGAAGTCCTCGCCCCGGAAATCATCCCGCCACAAATGGGTATCCGGGATGAGCAAAAGACGGACAGGCTTTTCGATCGCGGGACTGAAACAGCGCACACTCGGATTATCGAAGGAAAGCGAACCGCGAACAGCAGCCTTCCCGTGGCTGCGACTCCTGGAAGTGGAACATGAGACAAGCCCTGCACCCAGAAGCGGGATAGACTGGAGAAACAGGCGTCGGTTCATGGCGATGCGATGGGACAAGCTTGGGTCTTGGTCTTGACGATGGTCACGGTGAGCAAGGTGATAAACTCAAAAGGTCAAACAAGTATAGCTCCTCTTTCGTGAAGGGAGCATTTGAAGCCACCCGCTTGGGAGCGGTCTCGGCCGGGTCTAGTTGCTGATCGTTGCGATGCCTCTTGGAGATGAGTTCGCAGCGGTGGGAGCTGAAAAAAGATAACCCGTAATGGATGGATCTGGTTGTC
>VHDG01000657.1 GCA_016871475.1 Verrucomicrobiota bacterium | reverse complement strand
GCCTTGGTAACATTCAAAACGTCCAGAGCGCTTGTTGAGGAATAAACGTTCCCGTTTGCGAGCACGGGACAGGAGAGCGTCTCCACCGCGTGGCGGATCAGGTCGTAGTGGACCTCGCTGCGATAACCCTCCCGAACGGTTCGCCCGTGCACGGTAACCAGATCAACCCGGTGTTTCGCGAACAGGGACAGAAACTCATCAAACAGTGCGGGCGACTCGAAGCCGACGCGTGTCTTCACTGTGAACCGGCCGGGCAAAGCTTCACGGAGCGCACCCAGGATGGCATCGACGCGACGCGGCTCTCTCAGCAACCCGCCTCCAGCGCACTTCCTGTAAACCACAGGAGCCGGGCAGCCGAGGTTGAGATCCACGGCAACCACTGGAAGCCGCGCGAGTTCGCGGGCGGTGCGCACAAGGGACTCAGGATCATTGCCAATCATCTGCGCGATGACGGGGCGCCCGGTGGGATTCTGAACAATGGAGTCCCGGATGTGTGATTCGAGGCGGGAGGCGGCGTGCACCCGGAAATACTCCGTGAAGTAGACATCGGGCCCCCCATAACGGTGGAGCAGACGCCAGAACGGAAGATCCGTGACGTCCTGCATGGGAGCGAGGGCGAGCACGGGCTTTTGCTGATGGATCAGCGCATCGAAGTTTTCGGCGTTCACGCGCGGGGCTGTTTCTTGGGGCGACGGGCCAGCTGCGTCTAGTGGCCGTGAGAATGTTCCTGGATGTATTCCTGCTTGAGCCCCAGTTGCTCAGGCGCATGGAGGACCAACATCTTCATGCGGACATCGGCGGGGACTTCGCTTGCCGTCAGTTTGCTGACAACGACCATGAGGACGATGGCCGTGGGGACCGCCCAAATCGCGGGTTGCTCACAAAGGATCCTGAGCAAAGGATGCTCGGCCCAGAAATCGGATAACGACACGGCCTTCAGGGAAAGGAACCAGCCCGGCTCCGTGACACCCAGTGCTTTGAACTTGGCGCCCTGGGCTGCGATAAAAGTGGTCCAGCTGGTGAGCGAGATACCTGCCAGAGCAAGAAGACCTCCGGCAAGCATTCCGGCTGCCGCACCCTTCATGGTCATGCCACGCCACCAAACACTCATGAACAGGAGGGGAAAATAGCTGGCGGCGGCTATGGCGAAAGCCTGCCCTACCATGAAGTTGATCTCGAAGTTCTCCACCAGTGTGCCCAAGCCAATCGACACCCCTCCAATCACCACGGCGGCGATCTTGAACATGGCCATCCGTTGTGCCGGCGTGCTCTGGGGACGCAGTATCCTCCCGTAAACGTCATGGGCAAGAGCACCGGTCATGGAGACCAACAATCCACTGAAGGTGCTCATGAAGGCCGCGAAAGCTCCCGCACAAGCAACCCCGCTCAGGATGGAGCCCAACACCCCGTATCGTTCCGAGAGGATTTTCGGAAGTTTAAGCACGATGCCGTCAGTGCCGTTGACTCCGGCACCGCTGTACAGTTCCGGCATCAGGTTGCGCCCCATGGCTCCAAACACGGGCGGAAAGACGTAAAACACACCGATGAGAATCATGACCCACATGGTGGTTCGTTTCGCCGCCACCCCATCGGGGTTCGTGTAGAACCGGACGAGGATGTGAGGCAATCCAGCCGTGCCGCATACCAGCGCGATGATCAGTGAGTAGGTGTAGAGCAGGGAATAAGGCTTCTGGTGAGCTTGGAGGTAGGCGGCTCTCTGTTCCTCAGGTAGAACGGCTGCAGCTGCAGTCACGGCCTTCGTGGTCAGCGGCCCAAAAGGCTGAACCCATGCAGCGTCTCTAGGAGCTTTCTCCGGCAACGGCTTTCGGAGTGAACCATCCGCTTCGGCCGTCATGACCGCACCTGGAGTCCGACCCGTGTCCTGCACCGCCAGCTGTCTGCCATAGTGACCATAAACCGCCATGAGCACGAAGACCGGGAGGGAGATCGCAAACATCTTGGCCCAATACTGAAATGCCTGAACCAAAGTGATCCCCTTCATCCCCCCCAAAGCCACGTTCAACGTGATCACTGCACCCACGATCACAACACCGACCCAGTAGGGAAGTCCTTTGGATCCCATGAACTGGATGTCCTGGAAGATATAGTGAAGCGTGGTGCCGGCCCCCTTCATCTGAGGCATGGTGTAGAAGAAACCGATGAAGAGCACAAAAACCACCGCGATTTTTCGGAACAGGGGCGAGTCGTATCGACCCTCGGCAAAGTCGGGAATGGTGTAAGCCCCAAACCGCCGCAAAGGCCCTGCGATGAACAACAAAAGGAACAGATACCCACACGCATAACAAACGGGATACCACAGCGCGTCGTAACCCGAGCTCATCACCATCCCAGCAACACCCATGAAAGAAGCTGCACTCAGGTACTCGCCCGAGATGGCTGATGCATTCCAACCCACGGAAACAGACCGGCCGGCCACGAAGAAGTCGGATGCTGTCTTGGATTTATTGGCCGACCAGAATCCCATCAGGATGGTCGCCAGCACGGTGATGGCACTGAAAGTCAGAATCCAGGGGTCGAGCATGGGGAAGCCTTGGGGGGGTCAGCGGTGGTTGTCGGAAGTCGCACCGGAGCTCTGGTCCATGACCTCACGGACTTCAGCCTCCTCAAGCGCGATGGAGCGACGTATGAAATAGAAGGAGATGATCCACACCAGTGGAAAGAAAAGCACACCCAGCATCAGCCAGCTGAGAGTGAAACCCCCGATCCGGACCGCCATGAGCTCCGGCAGCATATAGTTCAGGAGTGGAAGTCCCAGGAGGGCCAGCAGAAAGGCCGTTGCGCAGGTCACCGAGAGCTTCAGCTGGCGGCGCATGAGCTCCTGCAAAAATGCCTCGCCATGAATGTCTTTGCGGGGCTGTTGAGAGATGGACATGGGCCGCGTCTTTATCAAACCCGCCTGCGAAATACAAACCGCGTTTTTCAGCCCGAAGTGCATGGGGCGCATCTCTCTGCTTTC
>VHDG01000656.1 GCA_016871475.1 Verrucomicrobiota bacterium | reverse complement strand
CGCGGCTCGCCGGAAGGTGATCGCCGAGATCGAGAAGTCATCGCTGGACAAGACCGGGCTGCGGTCGGACGTCGTGACGCTCTGGCAGGGCGGGGCTTATCATCTGTACCGCTTCAAGAAATACACTGATGTCAGGCTGGTGTTTGCGCCGGAGTCTCAAATTGCGTTCTTCGGGGGCGATCCTGACAACTTTGAATTCCCTCGATTCGACCTGGACGTCTGTTTCTTCCGTGCCTATGAGAACGACAAGCCGGCGGAGATCCAGCACTACCTCAAGTTTTCGACCCGGGGCGCAGTGGATGGCGAGCTGGTGTTTGTGTCGGGTCATCCTGGGCGGACGAGTCGACTGCTCACGGTCTCGGAACTGGAGTATCTGAGGGACCAGGGCTTGCCTTTCCGTCTGAACTCCCTCAAGCGCACAGAGGTGTTGCTTGAAGCCTGGAGCGCTCGGAGCGAGGAAAACGCGCGACGGGCCAAGGACGAGCTTTTTGGCGTGAAGAACTCCCGCAAGGCGCTGGATGGGCGGCTTGGAGGTCTGCTTGATCCCTCGTTGATGGGCGCAAAAGTGCGTGCGGAGGCGGACTTCAAGAGCAGGCTCCGTGGATCGACGGAACACGAAACGGCCTGGAAGGCTTACGATAGAATTGCCGAGGCGACGAAGACGATCGCCCAGCAGGCGACCCGCCAGAATTTTCTGGAGGCGGGCCTGGGCTTCAACAGCGACAGCTTTGGCATCGCTCGAACCCTGCTCCGTGCCGGTGATGAAAGATCGAAACCGAATGGGGAGCGTTTGCGTGAGTTCACGGATGGGGGCAAGGAGTCGCTGGAGTTCAGCCTCTTCTCGGAGAAGCCCATCTATGAAGACCTCGAGATTCTCACATTGACCGATTCCCTCACCTTTCTGGCCGGACAGTTTGGCGGGGGTGACCCGCTTGTGCGGATGGTGCTCGCAGGGAAATCGCCGCGTGAACGCGCTGTTGAGCTCATCAAAGGCACGAAGGTGCGCGATGTGGCATTTCGGAAGAAGCTATACGAGGGCGGGGCGGCTGCCGTGTCGGCGGCGAAGGACCCGATGATCGAACTTGCCCGGTGGATCGACTCGGACGCGCGTGCGTTGAGGAAGGTCTTCGAGGAGCAGACGGAGGTGAAGCAACAAGCGCAGGCCGCGATTGCCCGGGCGCGGAATGCGTTGCTCGGCACCGCAGGCTATCCGGATGCAACGTTCACGCTTCGACTGAGTTTCGGCGTGGTGAAGGGTTACGAGGAGGATGGCGTGGAGATTCCCGCGATGACCACGATCGGCGGGCTCTATGCGCGCGCCGAGGCGATGAATCGAAAGCCGCCCTTCGACCTGCCTTCGCTGTGGGAGAAGCGCAGATCGAAGCTAAATCTGCAGACGCCGTTCAACTTCGTCAGCACCTGCGACATCATTGGGGGGAACTCGGGTAGCCCGGTGGTGAATCGTGCGGGTGAGTATGTAGGGATCATCTTTGACGGAAACCTGCAGGCGCTCCCTGGGGATTATGCATTCAGCGAGAAGCAGGGCCGCGCGACGTCCGTTCACTCGGCAGCGATCTATGAGTCGCTGATCAAGGTCTATGGGGCGAAGCAGCTGGCTGCGGAGTTGGTTGCCGGTCGACTCAGTAAATAGTGTTGTGTCTCACAAATAGCCGGGTTCGTTGCTGAAGGGTGGATGGAGCCCTGGGGTAGCCGACCCTGGGAGCGCTGGCGTCCCGCCGGCACCCGGTTTTGCGCAACACAGAGGCCGGCGAGACGCCAGCGCTCCCAGGGACAATGCGATCCGATCGACCTTTTTGCGCGCACTGCCTCCTCGGTTCTAATGACCTCTCCGATTATTGGTCTGAAACCAACGATGGATGGAGCACGGAATACTCGGAAGACACGGAAAAGGAGGGAACAACCCGACCGGCTTTATCTCCGTGTGTTCCGCTTGTTCCGCGGTTCTTGGTTCCTTTCCGGAACTGTCTGACTCCGCGAGTCCTCCGGCAAAGCCGGGCGCTTTCTCTGGAGCAATGGGGTTCTACTCAGTTTCCACCGCGCGGTAGAACTTGGAAGCGAAGTTCGCGTTTGTATCGGTGTATCGCCAGCCGCCGGGTACGAACATCGAGGAGCTCAGGGGAACAAATGTTCTGAGATCCTCCGAGACCTGAAGCTCCAATCGACCGGTTCCACGCCCTTGTACCGTCAGCTCCACCGTCCCAAGGCGGACCTGACTCACGCGGACGGACGGGAGCGCGGAGACGGGGAGAAGAAAGTGTGTGCTGACATAGTTTCCTACCTTTCGGCCCACTTCCTTCCCTTCTGTGTTATCGAATGAGTAGTGAATCCCGCCGTAAATGCGGCTCATCCCAACCTCATCCGCACAGTCAGCCAGGCTGGTGTAATCGCGAGCAACTCCGGGAAGAGAATCAGAGGAAGCTTTGAAGGGCAGGGTATCGCGACCGTAGAAGTCGGCTAAAACCACCGCACTGGCAGCGCTGAATGAGCTGTGTCCGCTGAAGTAGGCGGGGAAAGGCGGCGAGCTGAGGAAGTGATCCCACATCGGGTCTGCATGCGTCAGGGGATTGGAATCCTCGTCGGCTCGCTGAATGGCGGTGACCGGGCGCCAGAGATTGTATCTGAACTTGGCTTCCCAGCAGAGAATGCCGGTATCCGCCTGGGCCAGGCTCAACAAGGCGAACAACCTGGCGTTGTCGACCAACGAATTGGTTTGAGAGACTGCGATTCCCTCCGCGATCAGATGCCAATGACCCGGCGGCATCGATGTGTAGCTGAAATCCGACCAGAAGACCGCCGTCTCGGAATCTCGAGCCGTCCGTAGTGTGCTGACCTTGCCACCCAGAGCCTGCACCTGGTTGAGCGCGGTCGCGTAGGCTGAACTTGATAGGGCGGGAGGAGGCAGGGACGAGAATGGCTCCAGAGCGGGTAGCGCAAACGGGGTCACGTTTCTCCAATGG
>VHDG01000655.1 GCA_016871475.1 Verrucomicrobiota bacterium | reverse complement strand
GTCTGGGTTCGCGCGACCCTTACGTTGGATCTCACCAAGGACGAACCGGCGCTCTTGAAGGACATGAACCACACCGTTCGGTGGAGCATCCGAAAGTCTGCTGAACGTGGGATCCAGATGAGGGCGGGCGGTGAAGACGACCTCGGCGTGTTCCACGATCAGGTCCTGGCACTTTGCAGGCGACGCGGAGTGCGATCCAACATGCCGGGGAAAGCCGGACTCCATCTGCTGTGGAAACAACTCGCGCCTGCGGGCCAGATGAAGCTGTTCCTCGCAGAGTTCGAAGGACGACCTGTCAGCTCGATGATGGTCATTGCGCTCGGAAAATGGGCTCGGGCATGGAGAGTCGGCTGGTCAGGAGAGCATCCCAAACTTTTTCCATCGCACGCTTGTTATTGGGCTGCGATCCAATGGGCGAAGCAGTCAGGTTGCAGCCACTTCGATTTTCTGGGGGTTGATGAGCGGGATGCCAGGGAGCTGCTCGAGGGCAGAGGTGCGGATCACCCCTATCACTGCAGCATCACCCAGTTCAAAGTGTCCTTTGGCGGTACCCTTCATGTGCTGCCTGGAGAGTTTTGCTACTTCCCGAATCGCGCCCTGAGATGGGCGTTTGGCTTTGCGGGTGATCGCCTGCTCCGGAGCCCCTGGTTCCTGAAAGCAGCTTCCCGCATCGCGAAAAGCCGACAAGCTTAGCCGGAGTCATCCCGCCTCTGCGTCTCCAAAAACCGTCCCTCTGGATCGCGCGAAAGCCCTCTCGGTAGAACGTCGGGTCAGCAAGACGTCAGAAGACCCAGGAAGACAAGGACCAGAAGTATCGCAGCGCACCAATGGATCCAGGAGATGCCGTCCGGCTTGACCTGCCGTTTGGTTTCCTTGAACTCCCGCTCCACAAACTCATCGTAGTCAAACGAATCGTCGGGAACTCCAGCACGCTGCGCGACGGCGTCATCGGACCAGCCCGTCTTTTCATCGGACCCGCATTCCGGGCAGACACGAGCCCTGGGAGGAACCGGTTCTCCGCAATTTGGGCAGTATTCTGGGGTGGCCACTGAAGCAGACGAGCCAGGTCAGTGCGGGCTTGAGCGGAAGCTGAACTTGCCGCTGATTCCCGGGTTTCCTCGAAGCCGACGGAAATCCACGGTCGTTGGGTCCACGCTCCAGCGGGCAGCGAGCGCGGTCACCTTCTCCGTTGCGGTTCCGAGAGGATCCGAGTAGCTGAGGAAAGCTCTCTGTGGCAGCTCGCAGTAGTCGTAGGTTGGCAGCCTCAGGGCCAGTTCGACCTGGGTCGGAACACCCTGGTTCCAAACCGTCTGCCCCGCCCACGCATACCCGCGTCGAACACGGCCAGCGTCCGCCAGCGCCCAGGCATGGTGGTTGAACATGCGGTTGATGCTAAAGAACTGCACCTCGCCAAGCACGCGACTCAGCCGGGAGATCAGATGGAAACAGGCATCGGCGTCCTCGGAGGGATCAGGGAGATCCGCTCCCATCACCAGAATCCAGCCGTTCATCGGAGGGGATATGAAAAGCCTGTGGTCCATGGCCCTATGCAAACCTTCCTCCCAGGAGCACAAGCGGGGATTGCGCAGGCGAAGGGCGGTCTGAACCTCTACGGAATCCTGACAGCGCACCGCAAGCCAACGGAAGGAGCCATCGAAAAAGGGCTGCCAGACCGAACGATCGGAACTCCAAGGCGGTGAATCCAGGATTGCCTGACCCGCCCCTGGCCCCCGAAGCCGAAGGCGGGATTGCCGACACACAAAAGCCACCATGGCAACCGCAGCTCCAACCAGCAGGAAGAAGCCCGCCAGAAGAACCAGGGGGGCTAACTCGTTGAAGACAATGGAAGTCCCGTCAGCCATGGCGAGTGGTTGAAAGGGTCTGTTCATTAGGCCGAAAGAATGCAGTTCCCGCATAGAGGCGGGCAATAAAAAAGAAGCAACCCATCCTAAAAGATAACCCCATCACCCCGTCCTTGATGGCCTACCACACAAAAGACAAGGCAAACGGTTGATTGTTTCACCAATATTGACGCCAACCTCAGGCGGTGCGATCAAAGCCGGGCCGGGCAAGCTCTCCGGCATTCATGGCGCCTAGCCGACTTTTGATACAGACCATTTTGATCGGCCTGCTGACTCTGCTGCTGACCGCAGTGGCGAAAGCACAATCCTCGAACCAAGTCCTCCACTTCCGTGGGTCTGAGAACTTTGCGGAAATCCCCCACACCGACATCGCCTCCTTGCGAGCGGCAACCATAGAAGGCTGGGTTCGATGGTCCAAACTCCGCGAAAGCAGCCGGTTCGTCGAGTTCGGCACCAGGGATCGCTGCCTAACCCTCGCGCTCCGTGGCCCCCGGCCCGATCTTGTCTACGAGATCCGCCAAAACAGGACCGAGCCGCAAGCGGGACGCCGAAGAGCCGGAGCCATCCACGTCGCAGGCATCGTCCCTCTGGATCAATGGTGCCATATCGCAGCTGTGTCCGGACCTTCGGGGATGCGACTCTACTTCAATGGCATGTTGGTTGGGTCCAACGACTTCCAAGGCAGCCTGGCCAATCTAGGCATCCGCTCCCCCGGATACCTGGGGCAATCGGTCTGGCTGACGGGCGATCATCTCGCCTTCGACGGCCAGATGGATGACTTCAGAATCTGGGCCGAGGAGAGAACCCAGGCCCAGATCCAGCAGGGAATGCTCCAGCCTCCCACAAACCGTCATCCCACCCTCCTGGTCTGCCTGGATTTCGAACGAGACCTTAGAGATCCCAGGTTGGGCCGGGTTGGTATAGCCCAGTCGCGCGGGGTCGAGGTCAGGGTTCCTTCGCTTCCCCGCCCCACATCCCCGCCGCCGCTCCCTGCGATTATTCGGGGAACCCTCCGCACGCTGGACGGCGATCTGCTCAATCGGGCGATCGTCCAAGTGCTGGACCTGAACGGGGTTCTGGTGGAAGGGCGGACCGGCGGCCTGGCGGTGTCGCTTGTCA
>VHDG01000654.1 GCA_016871475.1 Verrucomicrobiota bacterium | reverse complement strand
TGGGCCGTCCGTCCACCTGGATCACTTTTTCGCCACCCAGTCGCGTCGGACCTTCACCTACTGCAAACCGCTGCTGATGCACAAAGACCGTCCCCCCGAGGAGCTAAGCCGGCTGGATTCCAAGAACTGGACTCCCACCCCCTCCGAGGTTGAGGAACGGATCTGTGCATCCCTGGAAACCCTGGCTGATCGCGTTGATGTCATCATCGTGTTGGACCAGGTTGATGCTTCGGGCACTGGAGTGGTCACACCCCGGGTGCTGGAGACCGTGAATCAGATAGCCATGGCCAGGCCTGACCTCTGGATGATCGCCGACAGCAGGCAGGGCCTGGCCGGATGGCCTGCATTGATCTACAAGATGAACGCGCGGGAACTGGGCAGCATGCTGCAACAGAGCCCCCCCGAGGATCCGCGGGAAGCCGGAGTCATGGCAGGTCAACTCGCGCGAACAACCGGTCGCCATGTGTTTGTGACCCTGGCTGAGAAAGGGATCGTGGGAGCGTCGCCCGACGGCGAGGTGGAAGCGGCACCGTCGCTCCCTTTAAGAGGCCCGATCGACATTGTGGGAGCAGGCGACTCCGTGACCGCAAACCTCGCGGCGGCTCTGGCGGCCGGCTCGACGCTGCGTGAGTCGCTTCAGCTGGCGAACACCGCAGCCTCCCTTGTGATCCATCAACTCGGGGACACCGGCACGGCCAGCGTGAACCAGATGCACGACCTTCTGTTCGGCCCGTAATTGGATTGTGAAATCCGGTGACGGGGGTTAAACCAACGTCCCGATGAATGTGATCGGAATCATCCCCGCCCGCTACGGGTCCACCCGATTTCCGGGCAAGCCCCTTGCCATGATCGCCGGCAAATCCCTGCTCCAGCGGGTTGTGGAACAGGCTCGGAAGGCGAAAAGATTGACCGAGATCGTGGTGGCCACCGACGACGAACGCATCCGCTCGGTCGCGAGCCGCTACTGCCGGGTCGAAATGACATCCCCTGAGCATCCCAGCGGAACGGATCGCGCGGCCGAGATCGCGCGCAACCTGCCCTGCGAGGGAATCGTGAACATTCAGGGCGACGAGCCACTGATCGATCCAGCGGTGATCGACAAGGTGGCGGACCTGCTTGAAGCGGCCCCGATGTCCACCGCGGGCCGGCCGATCAGCGATCCTTCGGAACTGAACAATCCCAACGTCGTGAAAGTCGTTGTCAGGCGCAACGGTGCAGCCCTATATTTTTCGCGGCGCACGATTCCATACCTGCGCGATCAAGCGGACCGTTCGCCCGAGGAGCATTTGGCGGCGTTTCCATTCCTGAAGCATCTTGGCATCTATGGCTACAGGCGTGAGACGTTGTTGAGGCTCGTCGAGTTTCCGTTGTCGGCCCTGGAAAAAGCCGAGCGTCTGGAGCAGCTCCGGGCGTTGGACAATGGAATCGAGATCCAGGTCGCTCGCGTCGAAGAAGAAAGCCTGGGTGTGGATGTGCCATCGGACGTGGCTCGAGTGGAAGCTGTTCTGCGTCTCGCACATTTGACCTGAGGACTCAGCCTCAACGATTCATCATGACTAAATACATTTTTGTGACCGGCGGTGTGGTGAGTTCTCTGGGCAAGGGCCTGACCGCAGCCTCTCTTGGCACCCTGCTGGAGAACCGTGGCATCAAGGTGGCCCTGCAAAAATTCGATCCCTACCTCAACCTGGACCCCGGGACGATGAGCCCTTACCAGCACGGGGAGGTGTATGTGCTCAACGACGGGGCGGAGACCGATCTGGACCTCGGACACTACGAACGTTTCACCCACAGCAATCTCAGCCGGTTCAACAACCTGACCAGCGGCCAGGTTTACCAGACGGTTCTCGACAGGGAACGACGCGGCGACTACCTCGGCAAAACCGTCCAGGTCATTCCACATGTCACCGATGAAATCCAGGCCCGCATCCGGCAGATAGCAGAAGTTTCGAAGGCGGATGTCGTGATCACTGAGATCGGCGGCACGACGGGCGACATCGAAGGGCTTCCCTTTCTTGAGGCCATCCGGGAGTTCGCGCTCGATGCCGGGATCGGGAATGTGGCCTTCCTGCATGTGACCTATGTGCCGTTCATCAAAGCGGCCGGGGAGCTCAAAACCAAGCCCACCCAGCAATCCGTTGCCAAGCTGCGTGAGATTGGAATTGCCCCCCACATCCTGGTCTGCCGCTGCGAGCAGCCGCTCAACAAGGATCTCCGGCAGAAGATTTCCATGTTCTGCAACGTTCCCTACGAAGGTGTGATTGAAGAGATGGATGTCGAGCACTCGATCTATGAAGTGCCGCTGATGCTTCAACGGGAACGCCTGGATGATCTCGTGTGTCGCCTGCTCAACCTCCAGTCCCCCCCGGCGGACATGTCGCATTGGCAGGACATCATCCGCAAGCTCATCGCCCCGGCTCACCGGGTTCGCATCGGAGTGGTGGGCAAATACATCGATCTCAACGACGCCTACAAATCAGTCTATGAAGCGGTCATCCACGGGGGCGTGGCGAACGACTGCGGGGTGAAGATTGAAAAGATCGAGTCCGAGGAGATCGAGAAGCACGGAGCCGCAGCGGTGCTGGACGGTCTCGGCGGAATCCTGGTGCCCGGAGGATTTGGCGAACGCGGGATTGAGGGGAAGGTCCTGGCTGCACAATATGCCAGGGAGCGACGTCTTCCGTATCTCGGCTTGTGTCTGGGCATGCAGATCGCAACGATCGAATACGCCCGCAACGTGCTGGGGCTGGCGGGCGCCCACTCAACAGAGTTCGACCCCAACACGCCCCACCCGGTCATCGCACTTCTGGATGAGCAAAAGGGTGTGGATCGCAAAGGCGGGACGATGCGTTTGGGCGCCCAGCCCTGCCAGCTGAAGGTGGGCAGCAAGGCCGCGCATCTTTATGGAGCCTTCATGATCCATGAGCGTCATCGACACCGATACGAGTTCAACAACAGCTACAGGGAGGCCTTCGAAAAATC
>VHDG01000653.1 GCA_016871475.1 Verrucomicrobiota bacterium | reverse complement strand
GCGAGCTGCCCCACGGACTCCATGCGCTGGGATTGGCGCAGTTGCTGTTCCAGGCTCAAGCGATCCGTGACGTCCTCGGACCATGCGTACACCACCTGATGCTGGACGATGGGTACGAAAGACCAGCTCAGCGTGCGACGGCCCATGGTGGTCTCCATCCGCATCTTGTTCTGGCCCGTGTTCAGGGACATCCGGACAAGGTTCGAGATATTCAACGGCAGAACCTCCCGCGGATGAGCCTTTCCCAAGGTCTTGGCCAGCGCCACGACCGCGTCATTGAAGTAGATCAGCCCGCCGTCTGCGGCGAACGCCCAGACGGGGTGGGGGTTGAATCGTGGGAATGCGGCGAGGCGTTCGATCTCGAGCTCCGCCCGCTTGCGTTCTCCGATATCCCGGGAGACGAGGAGCGCGCGCGCGGGTTTCCCGCTCTCATCGAAAATCCAGCTTCCTGTGGTCTCAAAGCTCTGGTGCTTGCCCGACTGCAGCTTCCAGCGGATCTCGACATTGCATCCTTCGCGAAAGAACAAGGCCTCCTCGAAGGTGCGGATGAGCACTTTCACATCGCTGGGGTGCACCCAATCATGAACACGCTTGCCCAGCATGCCTTCAGGCTCGTGGCCCAGGATTCTCTGGTGAGACGGGCTGACGTAGAGGAAGTGGTGATCCAGATCCAGCAGGGCGATGAGGTCCCGGGTGTTCTCCGCGATCAATCGATACTGCTCTTCCCGCGCGCGCAGGGCAGCCTCGGTGGCGGTCCGCTCGTTCTCGAATCGCTGCTTCTCCAGACACTTGCGAACGGCGTCGGGAAGGCGGCTCAGATTGGTCTTGAGAATGTAGTCCTCAGCACCGCGCTTGATGCATTCGACCGCGACTTCCTCGGAGTGGCGGCCGGTGACGAGAATGACCGGGGTCTCCCGTCCATCGCGCCTCAGCATCTCGAGCGCATCGAACACGCTGAAGTGACGCAGGGCGTAGTCTGCGAGGACGAGGTCAGGACGAAACTGATGTATCTCCTGGATGAACTCGTGACGGGTGGAGGCGCGATGAACTTCGCATTGGAGATTTGCCCGGCGGAGCTCTTTCTCGATCAATTGCGCATCGAGCTCTGCATCTTCCACGAGCAGGATCCTGTCATTCCGTTGCTGCATAGGCGGCGATGGTTTTTGGGACTTCCGGTGTCTGAGCTGCGGCGGACTCAGCCTGTCTGCGCGCAGACCGTGAGGACCCTAGCCACCGGCGGGAGTGGTGCACAGGGATTTTTCGAGCATCCCAAGCGTCCTTCCATTGGAAGCTCCAGGTCGTTATCCCGGCAAATGCGTGCTCGGAAATGCGCCTGGTGGGGTTGCCGATCCGGAGGCACCCCAAAGGGCTGGAATCAAGCCTGGCTCCCTCCTAGGCCGAGCAGGCTGGAAAACCCACCCGTCTGCCCAAACAACACGGTTTTTTTGAGGGTTTTGGGTCGTTATACCCTGTGAACAACGCGTGTGTAACTTTTGTTCAGAATCATCTTGATCCCCACAAAATCTAGTGCATACATATCGCACCCGACCCTACTAATAGCGGTGTCCTGAAGTCCGGACGGATGAGTATTGTCTGCAAAGTTCGCGATTATTGGGTGTTTTTCGGTTTCTTGTTTTGTTGTTAGGCAGTGCCCCAGCCGATGTCGAAAGGCTGGGTGTGGTGTGCGCTTGGCTGGCGGGTGTCAGCCGAGGTCGGCAGCCGGGACTTTGAACCAGGTTTTTGTCATGATTGATGCACGTGAAGATGTTCTCGCTTCGAGGGTACCTCGTCGCAAGAGTGGGCGGGTGAGCAGCACTCGTTCGCGTAATGTAAAATCCGCCCGCAAGGGCATCCGGCTTGAGCGCGTGTTCAGCACGGCTGGTGTCGATCCGTTTGAACAACTGGAGTGGGATCACCGCACAGCGGAGATCTCTGATGACGCGGGGAAGACCATCTTCAAGCAGGAGCAGGTTGAGGTCCCGAAGTCCTGGTCGCAGCTGGCCACGAAAGTGGTTGTGTCGAAGTATTTTTACGGAGAGCAGAACACTCCGGAGCGTGAGGTCTCGGTGCGTCAGCTGATTCACCGTGTCAGCCGGACGATTGCCGACTGGGGTGTTGCCGATGGTTACTTCAGCAAGGAGGACGGCGAGCTGTTTTACCAGGAGCTGGCCTGGCTGGGGATTAACCAGTATGGGGCCTTCAATTCCCCGGTGTGGTTCAACGTGGGATTGCACCACGAGTACGGGATCGGAAAGCAGTCCGACAAGGGCAACTGGTTCTTCAACAGGAAGACGCTGAAATCTGAACGCGCCCCGACCCAATACGAGTATCCGCAGTGCAGCGCCTGTTTCATTCAATCGGTGGATGACAACATGGAATCCATCATGCATCTGGCTTACAGCGAGGCGATGCTCTTCAAGTTTGGATCCGGAACCGGCACCGATCTGTCGCCGATCCGGTCGAGCAAGGAAAAGCTCAGCGGCGGAGGCCGACCCAGCGGTCCGATGTCCTTCCTGAAGGTTTATGATCAGGTGGCCAACGTGGTGAAGTCCGGTGGCAAGACGCGTCGAGCCGCGAAGATGAACACGCTCCGGGACTGGCACGGGGACATCGAGGAGTTCATCGATGCGAAGCAGAAGGAGGAGCGCAAGGCCTGGAGCCTGATTGAACAGGGGTATGACGGTTCCTTCAATGGCGAGGCTTACGGCAGCGTGATGTATCAGAACGAGAACCTCTCGGTGCGCGCCAGCGACGAGTTCATGACGGCGGCGGTGGAGGGCAGGGAATGGTGGACCCGTTCGGTGACATCCGGCAAGCCGTTGCAGAAGAAGGATGGGAAGTCCCTCATGACCAAGATTGCCGAGGGCACCTGGATCTGCGGCGATCCTGGACTTCAGTATGACGGGGCGATCCAGAAGTGGCACACGTGCAAGGGCACTGAGCCCATCCACAGCACCAACCCGTGCAGCGAATATGTCTTTCT
>VHDG01000652.1 GCA_016871475.1 Verrucomicrobiota bacterium | reverse complement strand
TGCTCAATCTCCGGAGCAATATCACTCCGTGGGACCCCTCTTCGATACTTCGCCCAAGACGACCGCCATCGACATCATCGGCACTCAAGCCATGCCTGAGGAATTCCAGGGATGTGCGGTGATCGGTGGATATTTCGGAGGCGTCGTCGAGGTTCACCGGTTCAGTGACGCAGGTGCTGGTTTTAAAACCACCCAGCTTCCCAGAGTTCTGACGTCCAGCTCGAATGCGTTCCGACCTGTGGATGTGGGGATCGGACCCGATGGTGCGATCTATGCCGCTGACTGGTTCAACCCTGTGATCGGGCACTATCAGGCCAGCTACGCGGATCCCATGCGAGACAGGAGCCGGGGACGCATCTGGCGTGTGAGTGCGAAGGGACGTCCAGCGATCAAACAACCCGACTTGAAGCGAATGGATGCCAGACAGCTGTTGGAACAACTGAAGTCGCCGGAACGTTGGACGCGTCAGCAGGCCAAGCGTCGGTTGTTCCACCTGCCGACATCGGAGGTGGTGACTGCTGCGTTGGCCTGGGTGCGGTCAGTGGATGTCGAGTCTCCGGATCACGGGCGATGGCTCATCGATGCTGCTGGAGTTTTGGAAGCTCACGAGGCGCCAGACGCCGATCTATTGAAGCGGCTTGTTCATGCCAAGGATCCTCGGGTGCGTGCTTACGGCGCCCGGGTGGCTGGAGCTTGGGGAGACCGGTTGCCGGCTGCGAAACAATTGCTTGTTGAGAAAGCTTCCGATCCCCATCCGCGCGTCCGCCTGGAAACAGCAGTGGCAGCCACCTACATCCCCCACAAAGATTCGGTGAACATGGTGACCCGGGTTTTGGATTCAGCCATGGACCCATTTCTGACCTATGCCGTGCGTGCGAGCGCCCGGGCTCTTCAACCGTTCTGGGGACCGGAGCTGGCTGCAGGACGGCTGGAAACGAAGGCCGGCAGCACACATGAGACCTATCTGCGAAAGCTCCTGGGAGAGACGTCGGCGAAGCGTGCCGTCGGGGAGGAGGTTTACGAAATGGCTTGTTTGCCGTGCCATCAGCCTGGTGGACGAGGCCTTGCAGGTGTGTATCCGGCTTTGGCCGGCAGCGACTGGGTCATGGGAGATCCACGAGTGCTGGCGAAAATCATCCTGCATGGATTGGAAGGCCCGATCCAAAGCCGGGGCCGAACTCTCGATGGCACCGGCACCATTCCAATGCCCTCGATGGCTGGACTGACGGACGAGCAAATCGCAGACGTTTTAACCTTCGTCCGGAGTTCCTTTGGGAAAAACGCAACCGCCGTCCGGAGTTCGGATGTGACTCGGATTCGCACCGAGACCTCGGAGCGTCAGAAGCCTTGGACGCAGCCGGAGCTCGAGAGTCTTTTTCCG
Organism: Verrucomicrobiota bacterium; assembly: GCA_016871475.1. Lineage (GTDB taxonomy): Bacteria > Verrucomicrobiota > Verrucomicrobiia > Limisphaerales > UBA11320 > UBA11320. Next base: position 1,612 of record VHDG01000652.1, on the reverse strand, counting down.
GAAGCTCGCAGATGACCGAATCTCGAGCCCATGGAATCCATGCTGGCCTTTGATCGTGTTCTGTTCGAGACGGCTGAAGAATCCGGCGCGGTTGCGCAGCGGTGCCTGTGGAAGAGAAGATCAGTATGAGTTGCTTTAGGGTCTCCGTGATCATTCCTGCGCTGAACGAGGAGGCTTCGATTGGGAGAACCGTTCGATCGGCTCGATCGGCAGAGGACATCGAGGTCATCGTTGTCGACGGTGGAAGCACCGACTCCACCGCGAACGAGGCGAGATCTGCTGGGGCTGTGGTGGTGGAAAGTGGGAAGGGAAGGGCACGCCAGATGAACGCGGGTGCCCAGCGGGCCACGGGTGAGACTCTGGTGTTTCTTCACGCAGACACTGTGTTGACCGAAGGATGGCGGGGTGAAGTTGACACCGTGCTTTCTACACCCGGAGTTTCCGGGGGCGCTTTTCAGTTCAAGCTGGCTGACTCATTTGCCGGGAGTCGCTTTTTGGAATGGGGCGTCCGTGTTCGGTCAGGCGCTTTTTCGCGTCCATATGGAGACCAGGCGTTGTTTTTGAGGAAGCGGTTGTTTTGCGAGCTTGGAGGCTACGCTGATCTTCCGATCATGGAAGACTATGAGTTTTGCCGGCGCCTGCGGAGGTCGGGAAGGCTGGTGATGGCGCGGGCGTCTGCAATCACGTCCGGACGTCGATGGCAGCGATTGGGTGTGCTGCGCACGACCTTGATTAACTCGGTGGTGATCATTGGATTTCATCTGGGATTCAGTCCCGCACGCCTGGCGGAGTTGTATCGCAACGCGAAGTAGCGATCGGGCAAGAAGCGGACAGGACATCACAGCTTTAGAGACGGTTCTTCCTATCCAGCCTGTGCAAGACGATCTCAGTGTCAGTCTTGAATGACAGTTCCCAAGTGTTGAGCCTGTAAAAGCCAGGGACTAGCTGAAGCGTGTCGTGTGATCTTGTTTCCTCCTCGGCAGGCCCTGTGACGTCGATCAAGCGATACACCTGATCATGAAGTGGGATCTCTTCAATGATATCGAGAGGGTGCTCAGTGGGGATCTGTTCTGCGTGTGTGGTCGTAAAACGTCTGTTGGGGGTGCAGATTTCTCGTACGATTATCAAAGAGTTGTCTGATGCAGACAGCCAACTCATTGGCAACCTGTCTCCCCCGAATAGGAGAACGTTCCACCCATCTACATTACGCAAGTTTGCATATCGTCTATCGCATTCGTCCCTGACTTTTTCATACTCGTTCGGTTCATTCGTAGGACCAAGAACGCCTTGCCAGCGATCTGCAAGAGGTAATGGCATTAGGGCCATCATCAATCCAACAGGATCGACGAAGGGTGACCAATTGCTCATAGGGACGATAAGAGACCGAGAGTAGAGATCGTCGTCAAATCAAGAACGGTGTCCAAGGTTCGCTGGTTTTTCCGGGGCTATAATGTGGTTTCCTGGAGCGCAGCGGTAGCAGGCTGAAGTCCTTTTTTACACACCTCTCCGAGTCTCATTGCCCCTGCGGCTATCAAATAAAGGGACAGGTCATTAGCTAGATAGCAATTGACTCCCCTTGTGGAAGTTGGGTTGTATGTGGGCATGAGACAGG
>VHDG01000651.1 GCA_016871475.1 Verrucomicrobiota bacterium | reverse complement strand
CAACGTGACGGGCGTGCTGTTTGCGGTGTATGCGATCGCCGGCTTTTGTGCGGCCGTGAGCGGGTTGGTGTCCCTGACGCAGACCGGTGCGGTCTCGCCGAGCTTCGGCCAGCAAAAGGAGTTCAACGCGATCGCCGCGGCGGTGCTGGGCGGCGTGAGTTTGTTTGGCGGACGCGGCAGCGTGCTGCCGGGGGCGGTGCTCGGCGCGGTGCTGATTCAGACCGTCGAGAACGGCCTGGTGATCCTCAATGCCAATCCCTACAGCTACCCGCTCGTGACCAGCGCCATCATCTTCGTGGCCGTCGCGATCGACAGCCTTCGCTCGCGTCTCCTCGCCCGCCTGAACCGGCGGCGCATCTATGTGGACTCGGGCGCGGCTGCGGGGTGAGGAGGGAGACTGCAGAGTGCGGAGTGCGGAGTGGGTTGAGTGAAATTGACTGAAAACAATTTATTGACGCACAGTCAATTCGACGGCACTTTTCTCGGCGTTGAGCATTACAGCTATTCGAAAAGAGCGGGAGCGCGCGGTGCGCGAGGAGTTGATCCTGGATCATGGCCAGCGGCTGCTGTTGCGCGATGGCTATCAGAATCTGAACCTCGATGAGTTGGCGAAGGCCATCGAGTATTCGAAAGGCACGATCTATCTCCAGTTCGAGACGAAGGAGGATCTGGTGCTGGGTATTGCCACGCGGGTGTTGAAAGAGCGCACCCGGCTTTTTGAGCGGGCGGCCAGGTTCGAAGGGCGCACCCGCGAGCGCATGCGTGCCATTGGCTTTGCCTGCTGCGATTTCGCCGTGAATCACCGGGACTACTTCAATATCGAGATGATGCTGAAAAGCGCGTCTTTTTGGGAGAAAGCCTCCGCCGAGCGCCGCCGCCTCCATGGCATCCAGGCTGGACAAACCTTTCAGACCGTCACGGGCATCGTCGTGGACGCCATTCGCGTCGGAGACTTGCCGCCGGAAACAAGACCGGCCGATGTGACCCTGAGCCTGATCTCGATCACCATGGGCAGCCACATCGCAGCTATGGAACCGGACATCCAGATGGTTTGTGGCGTTAAAGATCCCTTGCTCGTCGTGCGCCGAAACCAGGACCTGGTCTGCGATGGCTGGAACTGGAAACCGCTCCTCAGAGACTGGGATTACGCCGCCACCGATCGCCGTATTAAGGCTGAAATCTTCCCCACCGCGACTTGGCTCAACGAGGCTTGAGGTTTTTTAACCTAAAAATGACTTCAAGTCATCTATTGCCAATCAGTCAGAACCACATCACTCGTCCACCTTCATGAACTTTGTTGCGCTGCGCATGCTGACTGGTGACCGGTCCAAATACCTGGGCCTGATCTTCGCCATCGCCTTCAGCACCTTCCTGCTGGAGAACCAGACCAGCATCTTCGCGGGGATCATGAAACGCACGGGCAACCAAATCACCGACGTTACGGACGCCGACGTTTGGATCATGGACCCGGCGAGCAAGTACTTTGAGGAAACCAAGCCACTCAAAGACACCGACCTGCTGCGCGTGAGGGGTGTGGCGGGCGTGGATTACGCAGTGCGGCTGTTCAAGGGCCAGCCCGTGGCGCGCACCCCGCGCGGGAAGTTCTCGTCGTCCGTGGTCCTCGGTCTCGACGATGCCACCTTGATCGGCGCTCCTCGCAAGATGGTCCTGGGTTCATGGGAGCGGTTGCGCGAACCGCAGGCCGTCGTCGTCGACAAAGCTGGCTATCTCTTGCTGTTTCCCGGTGAACCGCTCGAGCTCGGTCGAACGCTGGAGATGAACGATCATCTCGTGCGCATTGTGGGAATCTCGGACGCCGCGGCATCCTTCGCCAGCTTCCCGATCATCCATGCTCGTTACAGCGAGGCCGTGAATTTCCTTGGGCGCGAACGCAGCCAGATGTCGTTCGTGCTGGCCCGCCCGTCTGCCGGAGTCACGGCTGAAGAACTCGCGCGCAGGATCAATACGACGACCGGGCTCAAGGCGCGGACTACCGAGGAGTTTCGCTGGGATTGCATTCGCTACTATCTCGAGAACACCGGGATCCCGGTGAACTTCGGCATCACCATCGGCATCGCGATCATCGTCGGCCTCGTGGTGTCCGGCCAGACGTTCTATCTCTTCACCGTCGAAAACCTGAAACAGTTCGGCGCGCTCAAGGCGATCGGTGTCACGAACGGGCGGCTGGTCAGCATGATCCTGCTGCAGGCGCTGACGGTGGGCTTCGTCGGCTACGCTCTCGGCACCGGGATGGCCGCGGTGTTTTTCGAGGTGTTCAGCCGTCAGGTTGCCACGCGCGGCATCATCCTGATGTGGGAGAACGCCGTGGGCGTGGGTGTGCTGATGTTTCTCGTCGTCATCGGGGCCAGCCTGCTGAGCATTCGTCGCGTCCTCGTGCTCGAGCCCGCCAGCGTGTTCCGTTGAGCCCCAGTGAGCCCATCATGAAGCCAATCACCTCCACCCCTCTCCCGCATCCGGCGGATCGTCCTGCCCCCGACGCCGTTCGCTGCCGCGATGTGCACAAACATTTCGGAGAAGGGGACAACCGCATCCACGTCCTGCGTGGGGTGGATTTCGAGGTGAAGCAGGGTCATCTGTCTTTTCTCGTCGGCCCAAGTGGCTGCGGCAAGACGACGCTGATCTCCGTGATCGCCGGCCTGCTCGACACCACGCAAGGGGTGGTGGAATTGTTTGGGCAAAACACCCAGGCGCTGCCTGCGGAGGAACGTATCCGCTTCCGGCGCCGGAACCTGGGCTTCGTGTTTCAGCAGTATAATCTGCTGCCGGCCCTGACGGCGGCGGAGAATGCCGCGGTGCCTTTGCTCGCCGCCGGCATGAAGCGGCGCGAGGCTGTGGATCGAGCGCGCGAACTGCTGGTGCGGCTCGGCCTCGAAGCGCGTCTGGAAGCGCCTCCGGCCAAACTATCCGGCGGCCAGCAACAACGCGTGGCCCTGGCCCGGGCGCTGGTGCACGAACCACGCCTGGTGGTTTGCG
>VHDG01000650.1 GCA_016871475.1 Verrucomicrobiota bacterium | reverse complement strand
CACGCACTCCAAAGTCGGCAAACCCGGAGCCGCCGACTCCGAACGTGTTCCCCTGAACGCGGGTGTTTTCCGCTATCACCCCACCAAGAAACGCTTCGAGCTGTTCTCTGAGGGCACCAGCAACCCCTGGGGGGTGGACTTCGACGCGTTGGGTCAATGTCATATCGAAGCCTGCGTCATCCCTCACTTCTACCACATGATCCAGGGGGCCCGGTACATCCGACAAGGCGGCAGCCACTTCAACCCGCACACCTACGGAGAGATCGACACCATTGCGGATCACTTCCATTACAGCGGTTCCCAGGGTCCACACGCGGCCAACGGTCGATCCGATTCCGCAGGCGGGGGCCATGCCCACGCGGGGCTGATGATTTACCAAGGCGACAGCTGGCCCGAGCAGTACCGTGGCAAGGCCTTCATGAACAACATTCACGGCCAACGCTTCAACATGGACATTCTCGAGCGGCGCGGCTCGGGGTTCGTCGCCCGCCACGGACAGGACTTTGTGAACTTTCGCGACAAGTGGTCGCAAATCCTGCACATCATCAGCGATCAGGACGGGAGCGCCTATGCGATTGACTGGTATGACGCCAACCAGTGCCATCACGGGCGAACGGATGGCCACGATCGATCGAACGGACGAATCTTCAAAATCGTCTACAACAACCAGCCCGTGAGCCGCGTTGATCTCTCGGCCGCCACAGACGAGGAGCTGGTGCGACTCCAGCTGCACCCCAACGACTTCAACGCACGCCACGCGCGTCGTCTGCTCCAGGAGCGGGGCCCGAATCCCAAGGTTCACCAACTCTTGCTAGGCTGGCTGGGCCTCAATGGTTCCAAGGGCGGGAGGCTGCCCAAAGGCTGGCTGCCTCCGGACGCGGAGACGCAGCAACTCCGCCTGCTCTGGACTTTGCACGCCTGTGAAGGACTCAACCCGGAAATCGGGATGAAACTGCTCAGAAGCCCCCATGAGTACGTGAGAGCCTGGGCGATCCAACTCATGCTTGAGGACAAAAAAGTCCCGGACGGGTTGTTGGACAAGATGGCTTCCATGGCACGATCAGATCGATCGCCGGTTGTTCGGCTCTACATTGCGGCCGCACTGCAACGCGTGCCTCCGGCTGACAGGATGAACACTCTTCTGGCACTGCTCAGCCATGCCGAGGACACCACCGATCATAATCTGCCCTTTATGTACTGGTACGCCGCGGAGCCCCTGGTTGCTCAGGGTGCAGACCAAGGGCTTAAGCTCCTTCAACAAAGCAAAATCCCCAAGGTCCGGGAGTACATAGCGCGCAGGATGACTGCTGCCGGGAAGTCTGATCGTCTCAGTGCTTTCTGAGAAGCATTCCGCCCTCTGGAAGCGCTGGCGTCCCCATCGGCATCTGGCTTTAGCAGGCCTCAGGCCGGCGAGACGCCAGCGCTCCCACCCAAAGTCATAGGCCACAACCCACAGCATTACACCTTACGACCACCAGGGTCGAAGCAGTCGAATTGGCTTTCCCCCGCGCCTTCAAGACAACGTTCGCCGCCGTTGCTCAAGCTCGCCCAGAAAGGCGAACCCTCAAGGGTGGACAACGAGCCACACGTCCGACAACCAAGCGACCGACGACAAGCCTGCACCCAAGTTCGTTGTCCATGCTTCAGGATGCTCGGACTGCGCCCTCTTTTCCGCGCACGGTAGCTCACCTGCATGAGCGCCTCGTGTTCAGGAATGCCCTGGAGGCAGAGACACCAGCCATCCTGACAAATCGCGGAATTCTCGTTGTGACCCGAACCCCCTGCCCTGCATCATGCGATCCATGCCGGATGAAGCGCTAAACATCGCCGCAGTTCAAATGGACATCGCTTGGGAGGATCCACCTTCCAATTACCAACGAGTGTCCCGCTTGCTCCAAACCCAACCCCCAGGTCCAGGCTCACTGATCATCCTCCCGGAAATGTTCCCCACGGGATTCAGCATGAATCTCGACCACACCGCCGAGAATGCCTCGCTTGCACCTTCCCTCAGCGCGGAGTTCCTTCGCCAGCTGGCGTCGGACTACCAGTGCGCTGTCCTGGGTGGAATCACCACCCGCAACTCGCAGGGAAAGGGACAGAATGAGGCTGTGGCGTTCGCTCCCGATGGCAGGCTGCTCTGCCGTTACCGAAAAATTCAACCGTTCAGCCTCTCCGGAGAGGCCGAGGCTTTCAGTCCCGGCACCGATACCTGCGCCTTCGAATGGCAGGGCGTACGCATCGCCCCCCTGATCTGTTACGACCTCCGCTTTCCAGAGTGGTTTCGTCGCGGAGCAGCTGATGGCGCCGAGCTATACCCCGTGATCGCCAGCTGGCCGATGGCCAGGATTCAGCACTGGGTCACGCTCCTCCAGGCAAGGGCCATCGAGAACCTCGCATACACCGTGGGGGTAAACCGCATCGGAACCGATCCCAGCTTCCGCTACACTGGACGCACGCTCATCGCCAATCCTCACGGCGACATCGTCATGGACGCAGGGGACCGCGAAACCGTGCTCCACCACAGGCTTGAGATCTCATCCCTGCGCGAGTGGAGAAAGAAATTCCCAGCTCTCAGGGATAGAAAGGACCGCCTTGATCAACCCACCTGATGCTCTTCCCCCTCGCTCATGGCTCGGCTGGTTTGCTTCGCTGCTTCTTGCCGGGCAGCTGATCGATACCCCACACGCCCTCGCTGTCGTCAGTGAGGACCTGCTGCCTCAGCAGGCGGAATGGATCACGGTGGCGGACCAGCATTATCCCGCCGGATCCGCAGGAGTCTCATTCACCCGCACTTTCCAGGTATCACTCGCCCCGGTGAAAGCCATCCTGCTCGCCGCCTCCGATGGCACCGCACGAATTGAAATCAACGGCACATTTGTTGGAGTCACCACCGGAGTGTCGAACGCCACCACTCTCGATGTTACCCGGCATCTCACCACCGGCACCAACCTGCTCAAGGTGGAGGTTGTCCAAACTCCGAAGCCACCCGCCCTGAGAGTCATG
>VHDG01000649.1 GCA_016871475.1 Verrucomicrobiota bacterium | reverse complement strand
TAACAATCAAAAGCTGCAGCGTGACAGAAAGCATGACCTAGCGAGCGGCCTAGACCTTATGGCTCGAAACTATCGGGTTGAGCGTGGGTGACGAGCCGAGGCGACGTGGGTTGGAAACCGCCGAGGCGGCCTCCAGAGCCAGAATGCTGTGGACGGGCATCTTCATAGCGATCTCAAACTGGTCCTTCCGTCAGTTCTCCGTCGATCGGGCTTGTTCAACCATGGGTGTAGTTGCTGGCTGCGCAGCATTACACCCTTCAGGGTTGGGACAAGTGGCGTGGTGCATCGCCCGCGCGCTACGGAGATACCACATTTCGTGGGGTCCTTTCTCGTGGAAGCCGTTGAACGAGCGCTCGCGGCAGACGCGCCAGGATGGCCCTCTGAATCCTCTCGCCATTCTTCTGGTATTGGATACCCAGGAAAATGATCCCGACCCCGATAATGGTCAGGGCAAAAGGGAAGACCAACGAGTTCTCGAAGACATGATAGGATAAATACCCCAGATAACCGAAAACTCCAAGCGCCCCGAAGATGATGAAGACCCGTCTTTCCAAGACCACTGAAACGAGCATCAAACCCAGGTTTATCAAGCAATACACAGCCTTGGTCCACTGGCTGTCACTGTCCATGAACGAAAGGCCACCCCAGAATGCGAGCAGGCCGAAGAGATACCCCCAGAATGCATAGTCCTTCTCTGTGCGATGGTCTGCTAGATAGGAGGCCAGTAGTATGATCAGGCCGAACCAGACCGAGACCCACTTGCGTTCCTCCCAGGAGAAGCCCTGAACCCCAAAGAGAATGGGAGTGAGATCCATTGACAGATACCACAGCGAGAAAGCGATGGGTGCCGTGAGGAACGGAAAGGGAACAAACCGCAGGGCGATTACGCCAGCCAGAATCGTTGCCAATTCCATGACAATCCAACTCCCTTTGACATAAGCATGGTATTCGCGATAGCTCGCGGGGGCGTCCTGAGGCCAAAAGCCTGCCCATTTTTCCAATCCGTAGATTGCCAACGGAACCATGCACACTGCTATGGTGAACAGAAGGCCACCCGGAATCTGGAAGGCCTTTTGCTGCCAAAGCGTTCTCCCTGCGAGGCTGAAGCACACGGCGTAGATAGTGGCAATGACGAAGATGCCAGGACCTCCAAGATTCTCCCAGGCAAGCGTCATGAACCAGCCCATAGCCGAGATAGCGATCATGGCTCCGAAATAGTAAGCAACATGAGCTGCGGAAAAGTGCGGCTGGTGTGCTTGATTCGCCTCAAGTCGATTCCAGAGCTGTTCCGCCTGCTCACTCGAAATCACGCCTTCGCTTGCCGCCCACTCGAAGTCCTTCTTGGATATTTTCATTTGTTGTGCAAAGGACTCAGAGTCCGAACGACCAAGCTCACCGACGGCCTCGGCTTGTCTCGCCGTAGCAGTGTAACAGCGAAGGACGGAAGGCGGCGGTGGAGCGCACTTGTCCCGCAGAGAGGCCGTTCCCTGCAGCGCCCTTCAGGGTTAGACCACATGGTCATAAACTCGGTAACGCAAAATCTGCTCGGTCTGTAAACGCTCGACGAACGAACGCTCAGACATCGCAGCAAACAACTCTCGCGGGTGGTCGTGAAAACCAAACAGCTCGACGCCTGCTCGCAACAACCTGAAATGCTGTGTCTGACAAATCTCTGCATTGCTGCACCACTCCGCCAACAAACTCGGAACGTCGGCAGATGAATACCGACTGCTCCCAATCTCAATCGTGACACCTTCCGCATACTCCTCGAACAGGCGGCGAAAGAACTCGGAATATCGCGTCGTCTCAATGCCGATGAGCTGCTTCATGTCGCGCGTGTGGTGTGGCCTAACGCAAAGCTGACCGATGACGAGCAGCGCGCCGAGGATGCATCGATTGGAGCGCGCGGCTCATCGCTCTGCTCGTCATTCGGTCCAGCGTCAGGGTTGAACTAAGCCGCTCCGCGGCGACGTCGCAGGGACGCGGTGTGGTCTGGATTGGCCGGGCAGCGGCATGGGGGACGGTATAGGATCGAGGGTGTATGAAAAGAACCAATCCATACTCCATCCATCCCAAACACATCCAAAACGCCAACGCGCTCAAACGTGCCGGAACCCATCCCTCCACGCATGAACGTCCTTTCAAAAACTTTCCCAAGTGACGTGACGGGGGAGGCTTTATCTCGAGTCAGCCATCCACACGGCACAAGGCATTCTGACCGGGCTTTGGGTCGTATTGGAGGGCTGGGAAGCATCGTGATGCTCGGTATCCAGAGACAATGTGAGTCTGAGGTGAGAATCGTGGTGCAAGAAATCCTGCCATTTGGCACCAGGCTCCGAATCCGCCCTGCAACACAAGGGCCATAGGCTCACCTGCGTCCGTTCCCCATCCACCGGGCTTGTTCAACCACGGGTGTAGTTGCTGGCTACGCAGCAATACACCCTTCAGGGTTAGGCCACGTCGTCCTACAGTATCTGTCCATAAACAGAAATCCTGCCGTCCTTCTTGTCGCGCAAAACTCCGAACGTGCTGAACTGATTCGTCGAAGCCCAAAGCTCGTAAGCCGAGCGCGGACTCGGCGCGAACCACTTCGGGCGCTCCACGGCAAGACTCGGAGGCATCTCGCGCGCCTCGTCAGTGACGGGAACGACATCCTGTGCCGTCGTCAACGTCTTGAGGATGGTCGAACCCTCGGCTGGCCGAAGCTCAAGGAAGTAACAATGCTCGTCGGTAAAGTGCGGCGACTGCCAATAGATGCTGTGAACCACCTGAACGTCCTTCGGTCGCTGAAACTTGAGGGCGCGCTCGAAGTTGTGCTTGTCGTCAACGTATGTGCCACCGCAGCCGACGAGCATCAGTGCGAGCGAAGCGATGGCGAGAAAACGTGTCATGGCGTCGAGTGGCCTAACGCACAAGCTCACCAGCACGGGGGGCCGGAGAGCCGTGGACTGCAGAAAGCCGTCATGCCCCCCGTGTCTGGTGCAGCGGATGGTTCGGCGGTTCAC
>VHDG01000648.1 GCA_016871475.1 Verrucomicrobiota bacterium | reverse complement strand
GCTGGGCCACGTGGTGGAAGATGAAACCATTCGATGACCCGGGCTTGAGCCAAAATGCGATGCTGATCACTCCGCGATCCACCAGGTTGGAGAGGCTGAGTGAAGCTCTGTTCGGAACTAAGCGCAGGCCGTTTCCGAGCCGCCCTTCCGACAGAAGGCCCGGCCCAGCCCCGGCCACTCCGATGCGTTCATCGAAGCGCGTGTGCTTGAGCTGGCTGTCGTGCTGGGTGGTAACAACCGATATTCCTTCCTCGAGTTTGTTGGTTGTCGTCACAGAAGTGGCGATGCTTTCGATGCGCTGACCAGACCGCGCGGCCAATCCAGTTTCGAATGCAAAGTGAACCATCACATTTGTTGGAATGGCCAACACTCCGGCTGGGGAGAAGGAGCGACCTGCGGTGGACATCTCAGCAACGGCCTTGCGAGCGGCGATGCTGTGGCGCGATTCCCATTCGGAGAACTCGACGGACAACTCTTGGGAAGCCCGCCGTTGATCCAGTGCCCCTCCGGCCTGATCAGATGCACGACTGAGCGCCTGAAGCTTGCTCGCTTCGTCAGGTTTAGGAGCACGTATCCAAGGAGCAAAGGCTGCGTCATTACCATCCCAGTACACGCCCCGCTCTGGAATGTTCTGAAACAATGCCATGAGTTGATAAAACTCTGTTTGGGTGACGGGATCGAACTTGTGATCATGGCATCGGGCGCAACCGAGGCTCAGCCCCATCCAGGCAGCTCCCATGGTCTCGACGCGATCGACGCCATATTCGACGAGCCATTCCTCATCGATCGATCCGAACTCGGTGTTGAAGCGATGATTGCGGTTAAACCCGGTTGCGAGGTGCTGGTCCAGCGTGGGATTGGGCAGGAGGTCACCCGCAAGCTGTTCGAGAGTGAATTGATTAAAGGGTTTTCCGGCGTTGAAAGATTCGATCACGTAGTCCCGCCATCTCCACATGGAACGGTAGGGGTCGCCTTGGAAGCCACTGGTATCTGCATACCGGGCGATGTCGAGCCACTCTGCAGCCATGTGCTCCCCAAAACGAACAGATGCCAGCAACTGATCCACTCTTTCGCCCACGGCGTGGGCAGTATCCGCCGAGCAGGCTTTGAGGAAGCTCTCCTGTTCCTCGAGGGTTGGGGGGATTCCAGTGAGATCAAGATGCAGACGCCGCAGCAACGTCCGAGGATTGGCAGGAAGCGATCGCCGCAACCCCTCCCTGCCCAGGCGGGCATCAATGAAGGCATCGATCGGATTCACGCTCGCACTTTGTGACTCGTGGTTTGGAATCACTGGGCGATGGATGGGTTGAAAGGCCCAGTGGACCTCGTATTTCGCGCCGGACTCGATCCACTCCTTCAGGATGCGGATCTCTTGATCAGTGATGGGGTGGAGCAGTTCCGATGGCGGCATCCGGAGGTCAGGATCCGGATGAGTGATGCGGCGAAGCAGCTCGCTCGCGCCGGGATCCCCCGGAACGATCGCGGGTTTTCCGGACTTGCCGCCCAGGGAAGCATCCTGGGGTTTGTCCAGTCGAAGCCCCGCCTTACGCGATCCTGAATCGGGGCCGTGGCACTGGAAACATCTGCCAGCGAGAATGGGTCGCACGTGCTGGTTGAATCCCGGAGCGGACCATCCATCCGGGATGACCGCACTCATCATCATTGCAGCGAAGATCAGGATGCACCCGATACGACGCAGGCTTCTGTGAGTGACTGGAAACGCGGCCGAGGACATGAACTGGTTCGATCCGCCACCAGAAAGCACCAGTTGCGCAGGCAAGTTCGAGAAAAAAGAGGATGAATGATCCCCCTTCGAACTTCCATCGAAGTCGGACGCGCGCTTCGTTGTCCACCCTTCAGCAGCTCAAGCGCCGGCAGGCGCCTGTTCGAGAGACGTAACTTCCGAATCACTACGCCCGGGGAGAGGCCAAACAACCAGGTTGCGACCTCGTTCCTATTCAGACGCATGCGGATGGGTTACTTGGAAGTGTGAGAACCACGGAAGGGACGGAACACACGGAAAGAAAACCGGTCTAGTTGTTCCCTCTTTTTCCGTGTCGTCGGAGTCTTCCGTGGTCAGTCATCAGTGGCCCGATCAGAAGCTGAAGGGCTGCATGAAGCAGGGATCGCATCGTTGCAGGCAACCTTTGATGGTTTGCAACGCTTGTGCATGAATCTGGCAGATGCGTGACTCGGTCAGATTGAAAGCCACTGCGATCTCAGCCAGCCTCATCTCCTCGAAATAATAGAGAGCCAGAACCTTCCTCTGCATGTCCGGAAGCTGATGGAGCTGCTCGGCAATCACCCTTGAAAGCTCGTGACGGAACGCTCCCTCCACAGGGTCCTCGGCGCGCACGTCGCCGAGGCTTTCGTACTGGGACAGTGAATCATCGGTGTCGGATTGCAGATCCGCATCCAAATTGATGATCGTGGCGGGGCGGATCTCCAGAGCCCATCGTTGATACTCTTTCGTGGAGAGCTTGAGCTCTTTGGCAATCTCCTCATCTGTGGGAGGTCGTCCGATTCGTGCCTCAATGTCCTTCGAGGCTGTCTGGATCTTTCTGGCCTTGGTGTGGACGGATCGAGGGATCCAGTCCATGCGCCGAAGTTCATCGAGGATGGCGCCACGGATGCGGACGCGTGCGTAGGTTTCGAAGCTCGTGCCGGCTTTTGGGTTAAAGGCTCGGACCGCATTGAGCAGACCTGCCAGGCCTGCGCTATACAGATCATCGCTGTCCACATGTGTCGGCAGGCCCAAGCTGACTCGTGCCACGACAGAGCGAACGATTGGGAGGCTTTCCTCCACGAATTGGGCTTCCTCCGCAGATCCCGGTTGAGGCCAGGGTTTACTGGTGTGGGTGGAGTCTGCCTTGGGTTTCCGTCCTCTTGCAGGTTTGGTTGATTGAACAACCTCCACTACACAGCCCTCCTGCTGCTTGGTCATACAACTTCCTTTTTGTGATCCGGATGAAGCATCCCACCGGCATCCCTGCCTCGCAGCCTGCTCATCC
>VHDG01000647.1 GCA_016871475.1 Verrucomicrobiota bacterium | reverse complement strand
CCCGCTCGCTACATCAGCGGCTACATCGAGACCGATCCCCCGCCCGGGCAGATGAAACTGCGAGGTGCGGATGCCTCCCACGCTTGGGTGTCGTTCTATTGTCCTGGAATTGGATGGATTGACGTGGACCCCACCAACAATTGTTTTCCTTCAATGCGACACATCACCATTGGATGGGGACGCGACTATGCCGATGTGAGCCCGGTGCGAGGGGTTTTGGTCGGAGGAAGTGGCCAGGACTTGAGTGTGTCCGTCGATGTCGTAGCCATGGGATCCGTGGAGGACTGACCTCGTTTGCTTTTGGGTTGTACAAAAAATGTCCTTGGAGTTTTCTCCGCGCAACGACATCACTTCCGCGCATGACATCCTTTCTCGCTTTTCGCGTCGCCGCGATCCTTCTTGTCTCCTCAGCCTTTCTTCCGAGCCGCCTCCTCGCCGCTCCCAGCTTCGGAGAACGACTGGGATGGAAACCGGATCAGGTGATCGTCATCCTCCACGTTGATGATGTGGGAATGTCGCTTTCCTCAAACCTCGGGGCAGTCGAGTCTGTTGAACGAGGCGTCGCGACCTCATGGGCCGTCATGATGCCTTGCCCATGGGTATCCGACATCGCGCAGTACTTGAAGAGACATCCTGAGTTCGACAGCGGACTTCATCTGACGCTCACTTCCGAATGGGCGCCATATCGATGGGGCCCCGTTGCTGGGAAGGCTCAGGTACCCGGACTCGTCGATCCGGAAGGATGCCTCTGGCGCAACGTTGCAGGCGTGATCGCCAAAGCCACAGCAGACGAGATCGAGATCGAGATTCGAGCACAGATTGATCGGGCTAGGACCCTGAATCTCCCGATCACACATCTCGACTCGCACATGGGCACCTTGTTTGCCCGGCCTGATTACTTCGAGCGCTTTGCGAAGATCGGGATGGAGATGAAGATTCCGATTCTCGCCATCGGGGGTCATGCCACCCACGCCATGCAGGAGAATGGCGAAGGCTTGAGGAGGCTGCATTCCTGGATTCCCAAGATCTGGAACGCCGGCCTTCCGGTGCTGGATGACCTGCACACCGGTTCCTATGGATGGAAACCCGGGGAAAAAACCGGACGCTTGCTGGCGTTGCTTGAAAACCTGAAGCCGGGAGTCACCGAGGTTCTGTTCCACGCATCGCGTCCCACTGAAGAGTTTCCTATCATCACAAGCTCGAGTGAATCGCGTCGGGGTGATCTCCATGCGCTCACGGATCGCCGCGTCAAGGAACTGATTCAGGAACGCGGCATCATCCTCACCACATGGAAGGAGCTGATGGCACGTCGCCAGAAGGCCGAACCCATGCTGGAAGAAGGGCGATAGGTTCGAGACCGTTGACGGCCGCCCGCCTTCCAAGCGTTATTTTATGAACATTGAACTGATCAACACAGGTTCTGAGTTGATGCTCGGCCGGGTTCTGAACACGCATCAGCAATGGATCTGCCGCAAGCTGGCCGACTCCGGCAGGGTGGTGACACGGCAAGTCGCGGTGGAGGATGAGGCGAATGCAATCCGCGATGCGGTGGCCGAAGCATTGGAGAGAGCTGACCTGATCATCACCACCGGGGGCCTGGGTCCCACCAGTGATGATATCACGCGCGATCTTGTGGCGCAGTTGCTCGGTCTCGAACTCCGGGAGGACGCTTCAGCTCTCGCGAACATCGAGGGCTTTTTCCGGCAGCGTGGACGTCCGATGCCTCCGTCCACCCGCATCCAGGCGATGGTGCCTGAGGGAGGCGATGTGATCCATAATGCGCACGGCACCGCCCCCGGGCTGGCTATTCCGATCCACCCGTCACGCGCGAAGGCGGCTTCAGGTCCCCAATGGCTGGTGATGCTCCCCGGTCCTCCACGAGAACTGCGCCCCATGTTCGAGAAGCAGATTCTGCCCTTCATCGAGAAGCATTATCCCAACAATGAATCCTTTGTCTCGCTGACCTTGCGCACCACGGGGATGGGTGAGTCGCTGGTGGAAGAGCGCATCGCGCCGGAGCTGCGGGAACTGCTGAACCGTGGATTAGGAATTGGTTACTGTGCCCGCACAGGTGAGGTGGACGTCCGGTTGGTGAGCAAGGGCTCCGATGGGCAGAAGCTGGTTCAGGAGGCTGCCCTGATCTGCCGGAAGCTTCTGGCACCGCATGTCTATGGCGAAGGTGATGAGCTGATTGAAACCGAACTGGTTCGGGAGTTGATTCGCCAACGACAGTCCGTGTCCGTGGCGGAATCATGCACCGGCGGCCTGGTCGGACATCGGATCACGAATGTTCCAGGGAGTTCAGAGGTTTTCCACGGAGGGGTGGTGGCTTATCACAACGATGTAAAGGTCTCGACTCTGGGCGTCCCCGAATCGGTGCTCGCGACTGAGGGGGCCGTCAGTGAGGCTTGTGCGCGGGCCATGGCGGATGGAGTCCGACGGTTGTTAAAGTCGGACTGGGCGATCTCCGTGACTGGAATCGCGGGGCCTGGGGGAGGGTCAACCGAAAAGCCGGTCGGGCTTGCTTACATCGGCGTGGCTTCGGCGAAGGAAACCAGGGCCGTGCGGGTCATGAACCCGTTTGATCGGGAAACCTTCAAACACTCCACGTCACAACAAGCCCTGGACCTCTTGCGCAGGGCTATCTCCGCTCAGAGTTCTGCCGGAAACGGCTGAGTTTGAACTCCTACTTCTTGGGATCCAGATGAGCCTTGATGGCGTCGGTTGAGACCATCGACTGGACGCCCTCCGTCGGCACTTCGACTTTCGCAATCCAGAGAAGCGCGTTGAGGAAAACCTTCCGGAAGTTGTCATCAGCCCAGTTCCTATGGAAGTGACCGCCGGTGAAGCCAAATCCCCGTCCGCCGTCCGGCCGTTCGGTGCTCCACATGACGACCTGTTGATCCCCCCGGGCCACTGAAGCCCGGACAGCAGGGTTGCCGCTGTGAGGGCCATCGGGGCGGTTCATGGTGGCGGCAGGCGCGACGGCACTGAGGATCGGTGTCACACCGCGCAT
>VHDG01000646.1 GCA_016871475.1 Verrucomicrobiota bacterium | reverse complement strand
ACTGGCGGGTGCATTATGTGGGGGGGGCGACGACCGAGAAAGTGCCGCGAGCCGTCCTCATATCAAGCAAGGGCAGCAGCGGGCACGGCTCACGTCCGCGTCTCGACAATGCCATCGTGAAGCTTTGCAAGGCCGTGGCAACCATCGGGGAGTGGCAACCACCCATGCGTCTGAACGACACCACCCGCCAGTTCTTCCAACGACTCGCAACTGTCAGCCCCCCGGAGGAAGCCTTCCTTTACGCCAACCTTGAGAACCCGGCCGTCTCGGACATGATCCAGAAAAAGCTCCGGGCTGAGAACATCGGGTACAACTCCATGCTGCGCACCTCCATCTCGCCCAACATGGTTCGTGGCGGGTTTCGCGTGAACGTGATTCCGGCGGATGGCCTGGCCACTCTGGACGTGAGATGGCTGCCTGACGAGGATGTCGGTGCTTTTGTCGAAACTCTGCGTCGCCTCGTGAACGATCCGGCCATCGACATCACACTGGCCGAAGAGGGAAGCCGCAAGCCTGCGGCTCCCTCGCGGTTGGACAACGCCATGTGGGCCGCGATCGAAACGGCGCAGAGCAAGGTTTTCCCGGGCTCCATCACGCTACCCATGATGCTGACCGGTGCCACCGACTCGGCACAGCTGCGAGAGCGCGGCGTCCAGGCTTACGGCATCGGTCCCATGGTGAGCGAGGAGGACACCCTGACCGTGCACGGTAACGACGAACGCGTGCACATTGAAGGTCTCGGCAAGTTCCTTCAGTTCCTCTGGGCAACGGTCATGACCGTCTCCGGCTCCTGATCAACCCTGCATCCCATCCACATTCCTCCCAACCCATGAAAAACCTTTCTGCACTCCTGATCCTGACGACCGTCGCCGCTTTGCCCATGGCCGGCGCCCCTCCTTATGTGCAATCGGCCACGGAGAAGCCCATCCTCCATGGTCGTCATTGGATGGCGATTACGGGTAAACCCGCGGGGGCCATGGCGGGAGCGCGCATGTTCGAAAAAGGTGGCAATGCGGTCGATGCCGCATGCGCGATGCTGGCCGTCGTCTGCACAATGTTCGACGATGTCAGCTGGGGCGGTGAAACCCAGGCCCTGATCTTCGACCCCCGTTCCAAAAAGGTGGTGGGCGTCAACGGTCTCGGATTTGCTCCGTCCGGGGCCACGCCTTCGTTTTTCAAGGACCGCAAACTCTCTTTTCCGCCGGCCGAGGGCCCGTTGGCAGCGACGATACCTGGCAATCCGGGAGCCCTGATGCTCATGCTGGCGGGGTTTGGGACGTTGTCGCTTCAACAGGTTCTGGAGCCTGCGATGCAGATGGCGGAAGGTTATCCGATCGAGTCCGAGCTCGTGAGGAAGCTCGAATCCAACAAAGCGAAGCTGAAGCAGTGGCCCTACAGCAAGAGCCTCTTCTTCACACACCCGGGGGAGGATCACGAGGCTCCGCATCCCGGCGAACTTTTTCGGCAGCCGGATCTGCTGGAGACTCTGAAGAAACTCACAGCTGCCGAAGCCGACGCGATCGCCAAGGGGAAATCGAGACAGGAAGCCATCCTTGCGGCCCACGACCGCTTCTACAAAGGGGATATCGCCGAAGAGTTTTGTCGCGCCTCGAAGGAGATGGGAGGCCTTCATACCCTGGACGATTTCGCCCGGTGGAGGCCACGTCTTGAGACGCCGGTGAGCGTCGCTTACAAGGGGATTGAAGTTTACAAGCTCACGGTTTGGACGCAGGGCCCTGCGATGCTTCAGGCCCTGAACCTTCTTGAGAGATTTGATCTAAGAGCCATGGGTTACAACAGCACCCGATACATCCATGCGCTCTATCAGTCCATGAACCTTGCTTTTGCGGACCGCGATTTTTATTACGGCGACCCCACGTTTCCTCCTGTGGAACCGGTGACAGGGTTGCTGAGCAAGGAGTACGCGAGCCACCGGGCTGGGGAGATCAGGTGGGATCGGAACCATTCATCGGCCCAACCGGGCGACCCTTATCCATTCGAAGGGAAAACCAACCCCTATGAAGCCCAGCGTCGCGTCTGGCAGTCGGAGGAAAAGCGAAAGGACGGGGGTGGCACTGCAGGTCTGTCCGGGGCAGACGAGGCCTTCCTGCGCGGCACCACCTCGATTCAAGCCGCGGACAAGTCTGGATGGGCGGTATCTGTGACGCCGAGCGGAGGCTGGATACCGGTATGCATCGCGGGGCGGACCGGGATTGGAATGAGTCAGCGGATGCAGAGCTTCGTGCTCAGCGAATCGGAAAACCCCTTCAATGTAGTCGCACCGCACAAGCAGCCCCGGGTGACACTGACTCCCACGATGGCATTGACGAATGGCCGGCCGTTTCTGTGCTTTTCCGTGCAGGGCGGCGACACCCAGGACCAGAACCTTCTGCAGTTTTTTCTGAACGTGGTGGAGT
This sequence comes from Verrucomicrobiota bacterium, assembly GCA_016871475.1. Lineage (GTDB taxonomy): Bacteria > Verrucomicrobiota > Verrucomicrobiia > Limisphaerales > UBA11320 > UBA11320. Next base: position 601 of record VHDG01000646.1, on the reverse strand, counting down.
TTGGCATGAACGTTCAGGAGGCATCCGAGGCGGCGAACATCACCAGCTACCAGATGCGGGCCTCCTTTGATGCGCATGTCTCCCAGCCTGGCCGACTGACGCTGAACGAAGCCACGCCTCCGTGGGTGCGCCGGGAACTCGGGCAGATGGGCTACAAGCTGGATTATCAGAAAAAGAGTTCAGGCCCTATCACGGCGATCTATTTTGATCGGAACCATGACACGCTCTGGGGTGCCGCAAGCAACCACGGTGAGGACTACGGCATCGCCTGGTGACCGCCAATCGAACCGATCCGCTTGGCCGTCAGCCCGGGACTCTGCAGCACATCGCTGAACTCCGGAGAGCACACGGCGTACTGAAAACCCTTCCCGGTTCCGGCGGCACCGAAACGTCCCTTCTTGTCCACCGCGATGAAGTTGATGCTCAGGTCGAATCCTTTGGGGTCAATGCGAGCGATCCGGCGGATGGTTTCAATACAGGCTTTTTCAGGGCTGAGGCCTTGTCGCATAAACTCCACCACCTGATACGAACCGCAGTAACGCATCACGTTCTCACCCACTCCGGTGGCCCCCGCCGCACCCACTTCGTTGTCCACATAGAG
>VHDG01000645.1 GCA_016871475.1 Verrucomicrobiota bacterium | reverse complement strand
CCGCTCACCTCGACTATGACTCATGGCTGGGGCCCGCTCCCTTCAAACCCTATCACCCACACCGCGTCCACGGAACCTTCCGGGGGTATTGGGATTACGACGGCGGTGGGCTGGGCGACATGGGCCAACACTACCTGGACCCGGTCCAGTACATCCTGAACAAAGACAACGAGAGCCCCGTGGAAATTGAGTGCGATGCTCCCAAGCAGGACAAGGATGCGGTGGGCGTGTTCCGGAGGATTCGCATGGTTTACAAGGACGGATGCGAATTGATTCTGGATGGGGAGAACCGCGAGAAGGATGCGGCATTCCTCCAAGGGCCGTCGGGCAAGGTCATGAAGGGGTTCAAATCGGATATTCCTGATCTCGAGAAGAAGCTGGCCTCGTTGCCCGATCCCGAACCGCAGCTGACGGATTTTGTGAAAGCTGTGAAGACCCGCAGCAAGTTTGCCCTGAACGAAGTCAATGGCCACCGTTCCTGCACTCTGATCAACCTCGCAAAGACAGCTATGCAGCTGGGGCGTGTCCTGCGATTCGACGATCGACGACAACGTTTCATCAAGGACAAGGAAGCCAACGAATATATCCAGCAACCCATGCGCGGGCCATGGCGGGTGTAGGCTGAGTCAGGAAAGCCCTGCCACACATGTCTGTGTTCCTTCCGAACCCTGGCTCGTTCGAGGATCACGACGGCTTCTGTCGCCCAGATTGGCAGGCTGATTGAATTCGTGACGACAGCCCATTGGCAGGATGCCGGGGCCGATGCTCTCGGTAGAGTCTTTGGCTCCGGCCTTGAGAACTTGGCCTCCGACTTTCTGGGGGAAGGCGACTGGAAACCATCACCTGAGCGGTGGCCAGGTCACGATCTGTCCCAAAACGGCCCCCGTGATGAGGAAGCGTAAAACCTAGAAACGGGAATGGAGCGGCGTCGAGATGCGCAACAGCTTGGATGAGCACGGTTTGAGGAGAACCGAGGCGTATCCGCGAGCTCATAGGGTGAGGTTCGACGAAAGCCGTGCTCGCCAAAATCTTGCGTCAGATCGATGCCGGGCCATTCCTGTTTCTAGGTAAGATTGGAAACCGGAGTTGAGCGTCGTCGAGATGGGCAAGGGCTGAAGCCTCGCAAGCAAATCACCGACCTGGAGAACTCGCAGGTCGAAGGAGAAAGGCCAGAAGATCGTTGAACTGTCCGGGTGTGAGCAGCTCTCCAAAATTCTCAGGCATCAGCGAATTGTTCGACTCCCGCTGCTCAGCAATGTCCTTTTTTGAAACCATAAACTCCTGGCCTAAAGCGTTGGCCATCACAAGCGCGTCTCCTTCCTCCCGCCTTGGCAGTCCACTCGCAGTCTCACCATCCTTGAGAATGATCAAGCGCGTGCGAAAAGCGTGATCCACATTCCGGTTGGGATCCACGATGTCCTCACACAGTCGCTCCAGGCCGCGGTTCCCAATTCCGTCCAGCTGAGGTCCGATCAGGCCCCCGGTTGTCCCCACTCGATGACACGCCCCGCAGTGGCGGGTAAAAACCTCAGCCCCACGAGCTGCGTCCGCTTCCGAGGCCCGGTAACCCGTCTTTCGGTCCTGGGCCAGCTTCTGAAGCTTTCCATCTGAAGCCCCTGCCTTGCTTCGCAATTCCTGCACGCGCGCTTTGCGATCCGGCAATGCTGCCTGCAGCTTGTCCCCTAGATCTCCTTCGCGCAGCAGTTCGACCGGAGCGTGCGTCGCTTCAAATGCATCCATGAGCCGACCAGCAAGGAGCGGATGCCCCGCCATCGCTTGAGCGATCTGTGCCTGCACTCTCTGGGGCGCGAGTCGTAACGCCTCCACGGTCTCCCGGATGGCAGCCTCGGCATTGCCAGCCGCCGCCGCCCGTGCGGTTTTCAGAGCAATCTCAGACGTCAACACATCAGCGCCCGCAAGGGTTGCCAGTGCCACCATCCCTTGCCCACGGAAGGGGATGGAGAGAATCCGGCTCGCTGCGAAGACCGCTGATGGGGCGGATGCTGAACTCATAACGATGTCCTGTAGGACAGGCTTGATGACCTCCGGCTTTGCCAGCTCACCGAGCTCCGTGGTTGAACTCGACGTCGAAGCGAGATCACGCGGGGCGGCCGTCGGCCAGGCGACCGGGGCATTGGAAAAGCCACCGATGGCGATCCAGGCGAAAGCCCCTTCCGTGTTTTGGTCCCAAACTTCAACCCTCACTCGCCGACCCTCGATGCCCGTTAGATCCCAGCGCACGGGCAGAGCACGGTCATCTCTGAAAGAATAAGTCTCGCGCAGCGCTTCACCTGAAACCACATCACGGAGCAGAACCTTGTTTTCCTTTCGCAGAGCCTTGTCAGGAAAACCATCGTGGCCAGCCATCAGAAACTCCAGCGACCGCCCCAGGGTGAACTCGGGGGTGTTCAGTATTCCAGTGAAAGACTCACCGCCGGGCGGCAGGCTGCTGAGCATTTGAACTCCACGGCCTTCGGCAGTCTTGCGCTCCTGAAACACCCAGGGAACCTCTCCTCCACGTACGGTGGGATCGATCGACGAATGACTCCATCCCGCCAGCGCGGTGGAGTGGGCTCGGAAGGTGGAAACAAGCAGGTCGCTGGCCCAATCGCGAAGAGACCCAGGCAGGAGTTCCCCGCGCTCAGCCGCCCCCTTGCGCATCGCCAGCAACAGTTCCAGTTGCTGGGGAATGTTGGCTGTGAGCTTCTCCCGACAAAGCTTGGACAGGCTCTCCAGTTCGATTCCTGAAGCAAAACGGGCTGAGTGCCGGGCGATCTTCAACAGGTTGGCGGGTGGCTCGGAGTGTCTGGACGCATGACGGATGAGAAAGGAGGCAGATTCAGCCGTGGGAACGGCACAGGCAACGTCCGCAGCCACTCGCCAAGTGGCTTCAGAATCATCACGGGTCGTGAACGTTGAAAGAACTCCAGGGACCGTCAGCTGGGACTTGAGCGCGACCCTCAAGGAGTGCCGGTAGTGACCGTCTGCGGATGGCGCTGCTGCAAGCGCCTTGCCGAGCAGCGGAG
>VHDG01000644.1 GCA_016871475.1 Verrucomicrobiota bacterium | reverse complement strand
CGGCGGCCGAGGCGGCGACCTGAGCTGCGTACTGCTCCCCGAACTCGTGCTCATCACCTCCGGCGACGACCCACCGCAACCGCTCGTCGAACCGGAAGAGGATCGCCCGTGGTGGAAGTTCTGGTGATCGCGATGGTTCGCTAACCAGCACGACGCGCAAGCGAGTGGCTTTCCTCGAACCAACCACTCGCTTGCGCGTCGTGCTAGTGTCGAAAGTAGCTCTGCAGTCATTCGCGCACCGTCAACTCGGCAATCACCGGCCGATGGTCCGAGCAACTTGAACAGCCACAGACGCAGCGATGAAATGTCATGCCGCGATTACCCCAGACATGATCCAGCGTCAGCACCGGCAGCGGCTGATGCCAAGTCGCTTGGTAGCCGCTGCCGACGACGTCCCAGGCTCGTGACCAGTCGGCTCGCCAACCGTCAAAGCAGACTGAGGTCGGTGGCGTGTTGAAGTCCCCCACCACGAGCGTCGGCGTGTCTGCTTGGGTCTGCATGATCTCGAAGAGCATTCCCAGCGGCGGCCCGCGCGGACTTAGCGGATCGCTGACGATGTCCGCCAGGATCATGTCGAAGCGAACCCCGCGCACCTCGACCTCCACGCGACGGAATCGCCCCGCTCGTGCCAATTGACCGGCGGCTTGCTGGGTCGCATTCCCTTTCACCAGCAACACCATCTCGCCGTGCAGCGGCAAAGGCGAATAGCCGGGCAGACGCGATTGCCAAAACTCTCGCGTCTGAACTTCGTCCGAGTTCCCCTCCGCCAACGCGAGCACGTCGGCATCGAAGCGGCTCAATTGCTCAGCGATCCGATCCCAACTGGCGAACTGGCCTCGTCCGACATTCCAAAACACAACCTTCAACGCATTCGGCGGAGGATGTTGCACGGATGCCCACCGAAAGTTTTGAAACAACCACACGCCCACACAGACGCAACCGAGCATCGCCGTCGCGAGTAGGATGGCCGCCCTCGGCCGTCCCGTTTTTTGAGAGTGAAATCTGAGATCTGAAATTTCAATAGGACGGCCAAGGGCGGGCATCCTCCCAGCCCCGCCATCAACAGCAACAACACACCGAGCACAATTGGCGGCATCGCATAGAACACCGCCGCCAACCCCGGCACTCGGTCGCGAAGCGTGACATCCATTGCCGCCGCTACCCAGAGGCCAATCGTGCAACCTCCCCAAGCCAGTGCCAACCAGCGGCGTAACGGCGATTCCTTGGGGGCTGGGGACTTGGTGATGTTTAACGGCTGCGACATGAGCGGTATCGTAGTCTCGATTCAAGGTCGGTGCTCGAATTCGTCCGTCGAGCGGCGTAGCATTGCCGGGCGACAATTGTGTCCCAAAGCGAGGACGAATAATGGCCCAATGTTCTGACCATCGCTGTCCTGGTCCGAGCGATCGGCGGACTTGGCTCAAGGTCGGTGGTTTGAGCTTGGGCGCTCTCGCGACGGGGCTGAATCCGAATCTCGCGCGGTTGCTGGCGGCGGCAGAGCACGAAGGCAGCCAGCGAACAGTCTCCAAGGATTTCTCGGTCATCCTGTTTTGGGCCAATGGTGGGCCGAGTCATCTCGACCTGTTTGATTTGAAGCCGCAAGCTCCGGCCGAGTATCGCGGCGAGTTCTTGCCGATTCGGACCAATGTGTCGGGCGTCGAGATCACCGAACTGCTGCCGACGCTGGCGACGATGGCGGACAAGTTCGCCATCGTCCGCAGCCTGCATCACGAACGGGCCGAGCACTCCGGCGGAACCAATCGGTTTCTCACCGGTTATCCGTCCAAAGCTGCGAACCTCAACAACTCCGAGTTCCCGGAGATCGGCTCGATCGTCGCGAAGCAATTGGAGACGCAGGCCCGCGACATTCCGCTGTTCATGGCCAACACTAAGTTCTACGGCGGCGGGCCGGCGTATCTGGGACCGGCGTATGCCCCGTACATGCCCAGCCCGAATCCGCAGTCGTCCACCGGCGACAACCAGTACGACCCGATCCCGATCTATCGGTCCGGTGACTTGGCCGACAACCTTTCGATTTCGTTGGAGGGAACTCTGGCACTTAATCGTCGGCGCGGATTGTTGAAGTCGCTGGACTCGCTGCCGCGCATCCTCGACCAGCACGGAGCACTGCCGATGATCGACGGCTTACAGCGTCGAGCCATCGAGATGCTCGCCAGCACGCAGACTCGCGAGGCGTTTGATCTGTCGCTCGAAGACGAGCGGACTCGGCAGCGATACGGGCAGACGCACTTCGGCAAGAGCTTACTGACCTGCCGCCGGCTCGTTGAGTCGGGCGTCCGTTTCGTGCAGTGTCAGGCGGAATATCGGCTGAGACCGGAAACCGGACGGACCAGCAACTTCGACGACCATTCAGTCAACTCGCACATCTTCAACGCCTACCGCGAGAAGCTGCCATCGTTCGATCAATCGGTGTCGGCGCTGATTGAAGACCTGCACGTTCGGGGTCTGAGCGACCGCGTGCTGTTCCTGTTCTGCGGCGAGTTCGGTCGCACTCCGAAGATCGCGAATCAAGACAAGAGTGGCCGGCCGGGCCGCGATCATTGGCCACGAGCGATGAGCGTCTTCCTTTCCGGCGGCGGTTTTAAAATGGGTCAAGTGATCGGGGCGACCAATCGTCGTGGTGAAGAACCGATCGAACGTATCATGGACAGCAACTGCCTGCTCGCCACAATCTACGACCGCTTCGGCATCGACACAGCAACGTCATTCCTGACCAACGCTGGCCGTCCGATCCCGATTCTCACAACCGGCCCGCCAATCGCAGAATTGCTGTGAATCGCGTCGAGTGGCAGGGGGAGAACGAAGTGAGTCCCCTGCCAGGACTCTGGGGATTCCCGATGGTCGGGCCCAGCCACCCAGCCCACAAATCTGTGCGGTGGCGATGTACCGGTCGCTCACTGGAGAACTCGTTCGCGAATCGGCATCATGCTCCCGCCTTTTTGACCCTACCCGCAGGAGCCGTTCATGTCCGATGCCATTACCAGTGTGCTGCAAGAGACCCGCAAAT
>VHDG01000643.1 GCA_016871475.1 Verrucomicrobiota bacterium | reverse complement strand
GGCCTGCGGCAAAACTGGCCGACAGGCACAGGGCAAACAATCCGAACATCAGGCGTGTCATGGTTGGTCTCCTTTTCAACGAGGGTCGGTTCTTTCACGCCGCCGAACGCTGCATCTCAGGCACGGCGCGCCTAGGATGTGCAACATGAAACCGAGACGCAATCGCGCCGTTGCCTGAAGATGCTTGGTTCGGCCATGTGCTCAGATCTCTCAATAGCGTCGCAAACTCGAGGAGGCTGAAACCTTCAGGTCTGACTGAACCGCAAGGGTGACACGGTAGCCCCCTCTACCCTCGATATAGCCGAGATCGTCAAGATCAACGCGCTGACCTCCTGCTTCGAATGCGATGCGCAATCCCGATTCGCCCGGCGGGCGAACGGTGATCCTCCGCTCCGTTCCAGCAGCGATGCGGTCGATGCGCTCCGAAAATCCGGATCCAGATAAAACGATGTTGGTCAGGACGTTGGTTGACCGATTCACGATGGTAACGACGGGTGCGCGCGAGCAACCAGTCAGTGTTATGACGGCTGCGAGAATAGTGAGGCGAAAAAATGTCATGCCGTCGTAAGTGGCCGAACAGTGTTATTGAGCAGCGTTCCGAGTGCAGCCTATCACACTAACGGTTGCGTAATCGCTGCCTATCCTGCGAATACCAGCGAATCCGCTGCCTATCCTGTGATTGGCAGGAGACCCGCTGTCTATCCTCCCACCGTATCTGTCAGGCTTTTTCATCGGCCGAATTTAATGTTGTCGTGGCCACTGAGCAAATGCATTGTCACCCCATGGAGGCTGAAAGCAAGAACCCTTTCCCGACAGGTGTGCCATCACCCAACTCAAATCGGCACGATAAGTTTGTCCCCAACCCAAAACTCAAACTGCTCGAACAGTGCAGCGAAGTGTTTCGCTTCTATCACTATTCCCTGCGAACAGAACAAACCTATAACGACTGGATAAAGCGCTTCATTCTCTTCCACGGGAAGCGGCACCCGCGCGAGATGGGCGCCCCGGAAATCACCGCTTTCCTTTCTCATCTCGCCACTCACGCGAAAGTCGCCCCAGCCACGCAGTCCCAGGCGCTCAACGCGATCGTGTTCCTCTATCGAGACGTGCTCCTGCTGCCGCTCGGTCCACTCGGCGAGTGGAGCCGTCCTCAACGCCCCAAACACCTTCCAACCGTTCTCACCAAGGACCAGGTGGCTCGCGTGCTCGCGTGCGCACCAGAGAGCCACCAGCTCGTTCTCCGGTTGCTCTACGGCACCGGGATGCGACTACTCGAAGGCCTGCGATTGCGCATCCAGGACCTCGCGCCCGACCGAAACCAGATCACCGTGCGCAACGGAAAAGGATTCAAGGATCGAGTGACCATCTTTCCGCAAACTCTGATCCACCCGATAAACGATCATCTCCTCAAGGTCCGGCAACTCTTCGAGCAGGATCGGGCTGGCAGCGTTCCGGGCGTCATGCTTCCGTACGCGCTGGATCGGAAATACCCCAACGCCGGCATCTCCTGGGGTTGGCAGTGGGTCTTTCCGGCGGCTCACCTGTCCAAGGATCCCATCACCCATATTGTCAGGCGTCATCATGTTCATGAGACTTCGGTTCAGCGAGCGATGAAGCAAGCGGTTCAACGATCCGGTGTCGAACCCAGGACGAGCTGCCATACATTGCGTCACAGTTTCGCAACCCACCTGCTGGAAGCGAACTACGACTTGCGCACCATCCAGGAACTGCTCGGGCATAAAGATGTGGCGACGACACAAATCTATACTCACGTGATGCAAAAACCGGGCCTGGGCGTGAAAAGTCCTCTGGATGCGTAAAGCAGGAACCCGACTCTTTATCTTATGCGGAGAGGTTCTCCTTGATTGGGCCAAACCGCGGAAACGCTGCCGCCCTTCCGGTCCCTGCAAACCTGCAGGCCGGATTGCGCTTGGCGACTTTTTCCTGTTCGCCCATCCAATCGTTCCCAAGCCTGCGCAGGGCCCCGCCTTTCTCCTCACTTCTCCGTCGCTCCCACCAGGACCTTGCTCAGCTCTTTTCCAGAGGAACTGGCCGTGTACTTGGCCGAATCAGCCCCGAAAGTCGAGCCGAGAATCGAGAGCTGTAAAGCTGAATGGCCCGGCATCGATCTGACCCCAGAGAAAGCCCCCGGCTTTGCCAGTGGACTCACGGAGTTAGACAGTTCCGGGAATGTTCGTTCTCGTGACCGAGAAGAACCGAAAAGGAGTGAGAACCACGGAACACGCGGACCACACGGAAAGAGAACCGGTCTATTTGTTCCCTCTTCTTCCGTGTCTTCCGAGTGATCCGTGGTCTTACCCATCGCTGTGCTCTGAGCAATAGTCGGAGAGGTCATCAGAACCCAGGAGGCAGTGCGCGCAAAGAGGTCGGGGGGATCATCCTCACTGGGAGCGCATCCTCACTGGGAGCACTGGCGTCTTCGCTGGCCTCTGAGATCACTACACTGATACCGGCAGGATGCCAGCGCTCCCAGGGCCGTGCGTCTCGAAGTTCTTGGATGGCGGATTACACCGCAGGGGCGAGAAATGTGCAGAGGAATTTTAGAGCAGAATCAGAATTCTTCTATGCGCCCTTCCCGTCTGCGGTGTAACCTCGGGCGCAGGAGAGACTGCATCCAAAACCTAGTCCTCTGGCACACGACGTCATTGGAAAGCGGTAGAGGACTACCGCACTCCATGACGCTTCGCGAATCACTAGCCCGCGGTGTAAACTCGGCTTGCTACCATTGGGACGATTACGATTACGATTACGAGGGGGAGGGGAGGGATGGAGCCGGACCCGAACCGAAAAATCTGAGATGAATCCCGCGCTGGTCATCCAGCCACCCGCGTTTCAAGTTGCGGGTGTCGCTGGCTTGAACCCATACTCCCGCCCCTATGTCGCAGCGTCGGCAGTATCCGTTCCATCGAATCGAACCCAAATGGCAACAGGCTTGGGAAAGTCAGTCGCTTTTCAAAGCCTGGAATCCAGGCGAGGCCATCCCCTCCTCCCATCCCTTCGGGATCCGCC
>VHDG01000642.1 GCA_016871475.1 Verrucomicrobiota bacterium | reverse complement strand
GACCGGGTCACTGTCGAGAAGACGAGAACACCGTTGAGGGTGCAGTTGATTGCTCCGCGGATCTGTGCCAGCTCCACATCCACCCATTGTCCGGAAGCTGCGCCTGATGCGAGATAAGGAGGCTTGGAAAAATACTGTGTGAACTGGCCAAACGGCTTGGCCTCGAAGCCAGGCGCGGTTGCAGAATTGGTGCTGAAGTAGCGTGTGTAGCTGCGGCCGCCACCGGAACCGCTCCCGTCGGTCTCCACAGCGAACCAAAGCCCGTCGGTGCCCACCGCGCCATGACGGTTGGTTCCCGTGCCGGAATGGTTCAGGCCGAAGATGGCGTGCTCAGTCGTTCCAGCCGCAACCGCATAGGTCACAAACATGTTGAAACGAACGGCATAATCACCCCCAAACACCCTGTTCTTGAGGAACAGGTTCACCGCGGAAGCGCTTGCAAGCGCATCCGCCTTGTTGACCGTAGCCTTCAATCCCAGCGTGCTGCCACCTGAACCTGGGGCAGGAGGAATTCCATCAGCGGAGTAATCATAGGCGAAGGCAGCCGTGTAATCCTCGACGTTGTTCGCCGCACCGAACTTCACCGCCCATCCCTCACTGCTATCCACATCGAAGTTGTCCTCGAACAAAACCAAGCCTTCCGCCCGGTCGTCATCAATGATGGTCACAGATGCCGAAGTCGCACCCTGAAGCACATAGTCAAGCCCCGGCTGCAGCGTCACCACAACGTCTTCATGAACCTCGGTGGCGGAATCGTCCACCGGCACGACAACCAAGGTCGCTGTGGCTGATCCAATCTCAAAGGTCGCTGACGTCCCCAAGGCCTCGAAATCCGCCCCTTCAATCGCCGGTCCACTCACGTTGATCCCCACGGAAAGGGGCACGGATAAGTCGCCCTGACGGCTGAGAGTGAGTCTTGCAGTGTCGGCCTCCAGACGCTCGTAAGTGAAACGATCCGCGACGGCAACACTCACCCGGGTGAAATCACCGCTGTCGGTGATGCGTGCGGAAGCCTTGATATCCTTGAACAGCTCGTATCCGGCTCCAGGCACCAGAGTCACAATCACATCCTCCTCCTGCTCACCCGCCAGATCGTCGAGGGGAGTGATCACGATGTCAGCTGTATCCACCCCGGCAGGGAGGGTCACAACACCCGCCAGATCCTCATAGTCGACCCCTCTGGCTGCCTTGCCCGCAATGCGATAACCCACCTGAAGCTCACGAGTATTGTCGCTGCCTTCGCGAGTCACGGTCAGGACGGCTGGATCTCGGCTCGGCTCATCGGCATCAGGATCCGATGCACGCACTGCAACCACGGACAGGGGCGCGTCCTCGATGCTCACCACCCTGACATTGTCGAAAAGCGCGTAGTTCTGCGTCCTGGGCTCTGCGATGGAGGCAAAGACATCCATCGTGCCCAGCATGATGGTGCCGGCATCGAACCCGGAGGTGTTTGCCCGGCGGGCGATCACGAAACCGTCGATGCTCCACGAGAGTTCCCCGTTGAGCTGTCGAACTTCAACGGCCACCCAGCGTTTGCCGATGCAGCCGAGGTTTTCGAACGGGGGCGAGGTGAAGCGATCCCCGAACAAGGGCTGGCTGAAAGGATCCGTCCCAATGAGCCCGGCATTTGCTCCCAGCAGCTCAACGGGCTTGGATGTGGCAGTGTTGAACTGATAGGCCCGGTAATCGCGGGACGCGCCGTTCTCGCCCGATACGGCAAACCAAACGCCATCCCCCGTGGTCGGATCACCCCCCCAGTTCACAGTGTCACCGACATGATTGATGCCGAAGGTGGCAAACTCGGTGGAACCCGTCCCTCCGGCCACATTGCCGTTGTAATTGAGCCACAGATCGAACTGCAGGGCGTAGTTACCGGAAAAAAGCTGATTTTTAGGATAAGCGCTAACCCCGGACGTTGCTGCAACGTCATCGTTCTTGTTGACGGTCAGTTTCAGGGCCTTGGTGCCGCCTGCTGCGGAGCGTGGAGCGGACGGGATGACGAGGTTCGCGATGACTGATGTGACGGGGTCCTGGTAGCTGTATTGAACCGCGCTGTAGTCGAACGCGAACTCAACCGTGAAGTCCGCGGACGACGACTGAACGCTCCAATTGGCCGAGCTATCGGCGTCGAAGTTGTCTTCAAACAACGTCGCCGCCCGCAGGCCATCGAGACTGGGTGACGAGACAAGCGCCGCTGCGGCAAGCAGACCCCACGCGGTCGGTCTGCCAGGTTGGAATGGTTTCATATGATAGTTGTTAACTATGTGTCTTCTGAATAGATGCCAGCTTATGGAAAATCGAAACAGGCCCGGTAACGGCTTGAGGTTTCAGATCCATCAGCGGGAGAGTTATGTCCATGGCAACGAAATCGTGGGCTGGCAAGCCGCATTCCCGCCCTCGCCGCCGGGATTCTTCAGCCCGTCTGCCGGGCGGTTTTCGAAAATTGTTTCGCCCGCTTCGCTTCCCTTGTCATAGTCCGCCCACATGTCCGCTGCGATACTCCTTAACTCGCTTGGCTGGCTGCCTGTCGCAGCCACTCTGGCCATCGCCGCAGCCGCGTTTCTCTTCTGGAGCTACAAGACCTCGCGCATCCGCGGAAAGTGGCGATGGATATGCGTCGCGCTCAAGGGTCTCAGCATCATCGCGCTGGCTCTCTGCCTGCTCGAGCCTCTCTGGGTCACCCAAAGATCGCGCTCCGGCGCAAACTTCTTCCTGCTTCTCGCGGACAACAGCCGGAGCCTCGAAATCCAAGACCAGGGCTCTTCTGAATCGCGTGCGCAATCACTCAAGCGGACGCTGAACGAAGATGGCATCGAGTGGCAGGCTCAGTTGGCGAAGGACTTCCAGCTCCGCCGCTATCTCTTCGATTCCCGCCTCACACGGGTGGAGACGTTCTCCAAGCTGGATTTCGAGGGACGATCCAGCGGCCTTCACTCCGCTCTCACCGGAATCAAGGAACGTTTCAACGGGCAACCGCTGGCTGGAGTGCTTCTCTTCTCCGACGGCAATGCCACCGACCTGCCAGGCCCT
>VHDG01000641.1 GCA_016871475.1 Verrucomicrobiota bacterium | reverse complement strand
TGCCCGGCCGGCGTGAACTACGCGGAGCTGTTCGAACACGCCCGGGCTGAAGCCGAATCCAGCAAAGCCCTTGAGAGCCCTCGCCGGTCACTCATCCGGGCGATCACGCTCAAGTGGCTGTTCACCGATCATCGACGCCTCGATCTGATCGGACGCGCGTTGCGGCTTTACCAGCAGCTCGGCCTGCAAAGGCTGCTGCGCCAATCGGGTTTGCTCCGCCTCCTTCCCCATCGTCTGCAGGAGCTCGAATCCATGACGCCCCAGGTCTGCGCCGAGTTTTCCGCCGACCTCATCCCGGAGATCAGCCAACCCGTTGGCACCCGGCGTTATCGGGTGGCGATGTTGACCGGATGTGCGCAGGACCTTCTCTTCAGCGACGTCAACCGGGATACCGTGGAGGTGTTGACTCGCAACGGATGCGAGGTGGTGACTCCCTCGGAACAGTCCTGCTGCGGATCTCTTCATGCGCACAACGGAGAGCTGGAACTGGCGCGAGACCTCGCCAGAAAACAGATTGATCAATTTCCACCCTCCTCCTACGACGCGATCATCACCAACGCCGCAGGCTGTGGATCTCATCTCAAGCATTACTCAAGCCTATTGGCCGATGACCCGGCTTACGCGGCGCGGGCAGTCGTTTGGGACACCAAGGTGAAGGATATCCACGAATGGCTCGTTCAGATTGGAATCACGCCTCCGGCTGCGGCTGCCGAAAAAAGCCAGACTGTCACCTACCACGAAGCCTGCCACCTCTGTCATGGACAGAAGATCACCTCACAACCGCGCGCACTCTTGAAAGCGATCCCCGGGTTGAAGCTGGTGGAATTGCCGGAAAGCACCTGGTGCTGTGGCAGCGCCGGAATCTACAACCTCACGCAGCCAGAAATGGCTGGGGAGCTGCTTGATCGGAAGGTTCGCCACATCACATCCACTCAGGCCAATCTCGTCGCCACGGGCAACCCAGGCTGCCTGCTGCAAATCCAGAACGGATTGAAAAAAGAGGGACATCCACAACGCGTCGTGCATCCCATCACGTTGCTCGCAGAAGCATATCGCCGTTGCGGGACGCGTAGTCTCTGAGACTCCTGATTGAAAATGAACAAGACCAGCCACGGCGGCCATCATCGAAGACCCGATCGCGCACCCCAGGGTCGTCCCCCCGCATTTCGACGTCCCAACATTCGCGCAACCACTGGGGGCGGCCAGCCGGCACGGGCGATCGATATTGCGACCGATGTGATCCGGAAGGCTGAAGCGGGGCACCCCGCCGATGGACTTCTCCGGGAAGCGCTTCGCGCGGCTCGAGGGGTATCTCCCGACGGGGCACGGCGCGCTGCCCGCTGGGTGTTTGACTGGTATCGCTGGCAAGGATGGTTCCAGGGCTCCGAGCCCCTGCCGCAAAAAATCCAGATGGCCGCTGAGATGGCCGATGCTTTTGAGTCGGGTCGCGGAGGCGTATCCCTGGAGGATCTGCGGACCCGGGCTGTTCCATCCTGGACACAGGAGGAGATGACTGTTTCGGAAGCCTGGCTGCGTGCGATCCAAAAGCGACCGGCGCTCTGGATAAGAGCCCGTGCTGCAAGTTTGGCGGACCTGGCGATGTCAGTTCGAGGACTCGAACGTCCCGCGCTGGCATTCTGTGGCCAGGCCCTTGAGCATTGCGGTGACGAGGATCTGTTCCGTCTGCCACAGTTTCATGAGGGCCAGTTCGAGCTACAGGACTGGAGCTCACAAGCGGTCGGACATTGGTGCGCTCCCAAGCCTGGCGAGACTTGGTGGGACGCCTGCGCGGGTGAAGGGGGCAAGACCCTTCATCTGAGTGAGCTGATGGGTAACAAAGGCCTGATCTGGGCGAGCGATCGGGCGGATTGGCGGTTGAAGAAACTCAAGCAGAGGGCCGCGCGGGCGGGTGTCTTCAACTACCGTTCAGCCCTGTGGGAAGGTGGCGCAAAACTGCCGACCAAGACCCGGTTCGATGGTGTTCTCGTCGATGCCCCATGCAGCGGCATCGGCACTTGGCAGCGAAATCCCCATGCCCGCTGGACCACCCGACCGACAGACATCCGTGAGTTGGCGGAAGTTCAGCAGCGTTTGCTGGACCATGTAACCCCCTCCCTCAAGCCCGGGGGCAGGTTGGTTTATTCCGTTTGCACGCTCAGCCGTGCCGAGACAACCGAGGTGGTGCAAGCATTTCATTCACGCCACCCGGAGATGGAGCCCGTGCCTCTGTCCATGCCCGACGGATTGGAATCGAACCAGGTGGGCCAGGCATGGTTATGGCCCCAGGACATCCGGGCCAATGGAATGTTCGTGGCTGCGTGGAAGAAAAAGGAGTGAGCGGTCGGGGTCCCTCGAGACAGTCCCATCTCACTTTTTTCCAGCACGACCCCCTCTCGTCATCGTAATCGTCATCGTAATCGGCTGCTCGTCTTCGATGCCAAGGATTCCGTGGTGCAGCCGGTAACTGGGGTAAGTATGGTGTCCGCTGAGGATGTCTGCTTCGCCCACCTCGCAGCCGAGCCCGTCAAGCGAGCTTCCAATCCGAGCGCATGCTGCTGAGTTTTTAACATCGTCGCCGGGGGGACCTTCTGACAAAACCACCTTCCAAGACACCATGAGCAGAACCGTCAAACACATCGCCTTCTTCAAGTTCAAGGCCGACCGCACGCCGGAACAGATCGCCGAGGTCTTCCGTATCATCGAGGATTTGCCACGGCAGATTCCGGGCATTCTGAGTCTGACCTGGGGGCCGAACATCAGCCCCGAGGGACTCGACCAAGGCTACACCCATAGCTTCATCATGACCTTCGAAAACGCCGCCGCCCGCGATCACTACCTGCCGCATCCCGTGCATCAGGCGGCGGTGAAGCTGGTGGTGCCGCAACTGGAGTCCGTCATCGTCTGCGATCATGAAGCCTGAGCCTCGGGTCACTCGTTTCGCGTACGGCGTCGCGGCCAGCTTGTTCGCAATCGCGATCACCCAGTCGTCGGCCCAGAATCTCAAGCAGGGCAACAATGAGACCGCCCAGCCAC
>VHDG01000640.1 GCA_016871475.1 Verrucomicrobiota bacterium | reverse complement strand
AGAAATCGCGACTCTCCAGAAGTGGATCGAATCGGGCGCCCGGACCGCGAGGCCGGAGCCCGAGACCCTGGTTCAGGGCATGCAGATCACCGAGGAGGAGAGAGCACACTGGGCCTTTCAGCCGCTGCGACGTCCCGAAATTCCCAAAATACCTGGGCGCAGCTTCAAAAACCCCATCGATGCCTTTCTCGCCGCCCAACAGCGGGCGAAGGGCCTGGACTTCTCAGCTGAAGCACCCGCTGCGGCGCTGGTCAGGCGGGTTTTTCTGGGGTTGTGGGGTTTGCCACCCACCCCCTCCGACATCGAAGCCTTCTCTCTCAGCGCATCCAAGGACCCTTTCTCCGAGCTGCTGGCACGATTGCTCGAATCTCCCCGCTACGGCGAACGCTGGGCGAGGCACTGGCTTGATATCGCGGGATATGCGGATTCCGACGGCTACACGAACGACGACGCCCCTCGCCCCTATGCGTACAAATATCGCGACTACGTCATCCGTGCACTCAACGAGGACAAGCCCTTCAATCGTTTCGTAACGGAACAGCTCGCAGGCGATGAGCTCGCGCTGGCGCGCCATCCGGATGTGGCCACAGCGGCTCAGGATGAAACGGCGCGGGAACACCTGATCGCCACGGGATTTCTGCGGATGGCGGCCGATGGAACCGCGACCGGTGGAGTGGATCAGGAAATGGCTCGCAACCACGTCATGGCTGACACGTTGAAAATCGTCTCCACCTCGCTGTTGGGGTTGTCAGTGGGTTGCGCTCAATGCCATGACCATCGGTATGACCCAATTCCCCAAACCGACTACTACCGGCTGCGGGCGATCTTTGAACCCGCCTACGACTGGAAGCGTTGGAAAACGCCGCCGGAGCGTCTGATCTCACTCTATACACCGGCGGATCGCGCCAAAGCCGCGGCGGTGGAGGAGGAAGCCTCCAAGCTGACGAAGGAGAAGGAGGCCAAGCAATCGGAGCATATCGATGCGGCGTTGAAGGCGCATCTGGAGAAGCTGGAGGCCCCTTTGCGGGAACCATTGTGGAATGCCTTCAAGACACCCGCAGACAAACGGACAGCGGAACAGAAGAAGCTGCTGGCTGACCACCCGAGCGCGAACATCCACCCCGGAATCCTCTATCAATACAATGCCAAGGCCGCGGATGAATTGAGGGCGATGGATGCGAAGATAGGGGAAGTTCGCGGCCGAAAGCCCGCCGAGGATTTTCTCAGTGTTCTCACCGAACCCATTGCAGCAGCGCCTGTCACCTATCGGTTTCATCGGGGTGACCCGAAGCAGCCAAAGGAACCGATCCAGCCCGGCTCTCTCACGGTTCTGGCCTCAGAGGGCCAGGTTCCTGAGCTTTCACTTCCAGAGGAACAGCCTCCCACTTCACGACGACGACTTGCATTCGCCACATGGGCGACCAGTCCCCGCAATCCGTTGCTCGCCCGGGTGATCGTGAATCGCGTTTGGCTCCATCACTTCGGTCGGGCATTGGTCGGAACTCCTGCGGATTTCGGGCTTCAGGGTGAACGCCCCTCGCATCCTGAACTCCTGGACTGGCTGGCCAGCGTTTTCATGGCACCAGCTCATGAAGGGCCTGACTCGCTCGGGTTGGGATGGAGCCTCAAAGGCTTGCATCGCCTGATCCTCTCCTCGATGGCCTATCGACAAAGCTCTGCGATGGATCCTGCCAGGGAGGTTCTTGACCCTGAGAATCGCCTCTACTGGCGGAGGTCGTTGCAGCGACTGGACGCGGAGACGATTCGGGATTCGCTCCTGGCTGCCAGCGGACTGTTGAATGAGAAGATGTTTGGCCCGCCTGTCCCGGTTCGTGAGGACGCGGTCGGGCAGATCGTGGTGGGCATCGACCGGAAGCAGGGCGACAACAAGATGCCGGTGGATGTGCCAATGGGGGCCGAGGAGTTTCGCCGGAGCATTTATGTGGAGGTCCGCCGGAGCCGGCCGCTGGCGTTCCTGAATGCATTCGATGCTCCTGTGATGGAGGTCAACTGTGAGAAGCGGATGATCTCCACCGTGGCACCGCAAGCCCTGATGCTGATGAACAGCGAATTCGTGTTGCAGCAGGCGCAAGCATTGGCCCAACGCCTGAGGAAGGACGCAGGGCCCTTGCGCGAGGCGCAGATTGAACGTGCGTGGAAGCTTGTGTTCCTCAGAGCCCCATCCCGGGAGGAGTTTCGCTCTGCACAGGAATTCCTCACGCGTCAAACCGCGTCGATCCGGGCTGGAAATGGGACCGGAGCTACAGCAGAGAAATCGCCTCATTCCCCGGAGGATCAGGCGATGCACAACCTCTGCCAGAGCCTTTTCAGCGCCAATGAATTCCTCTACCTGGACTGAGCCACTATGAAAGCGAGCGAGATTGAATCACGTCGCCGGTTTCTCCAACGGAACGCCATGGGAGTTGGCGGCGTTGCGTTGGCGTACTTGCTGAACCAGGACCGGTTGCTGGCGACCCCGCCTGCGGTGCCGCGCAAACCCTCCTCGTTCGATCTGAAAGCGAAAAACGCCCCAACGACAGGACGGGCGCGGGCGATGATTTCGCTGTTCATGCATGGCGGACCGAGTCACGTGGACCTGTTCGATCCCAAGCCAGAGTTGTCGAAGCGCAGCGGGGAGGATTATCCGGGGGAGATCACTTACAGTTTCGTGGATCGCGCGAGCAAGAAGCTCTTTGGAAGCCCGTGGAAATTCAAACCTCAGGGAGCTTGTGGACTGGAGGTGTCGGAGTTGCTGCCTCACTTCTCGGGCATCGTTGATGATGTTTGCTTGATACGGTCCATGCACACCGACATCAACGGGCACGAGCCTTCCATATGGTCGATGAACACGGGCCGGCCGCAGCCGGGGCGACCTGCGCTTGGCTCCTGGGTCACTTACGCACTGGGGAACGAGAGCCAGGATCTTCCGGCGTATGTGGTGCTGACCGATCCCGGTGGGCATCCGGTGGATGGCGCGCGCAACTGGTCCAACGGGTGGATGCCGCCACTGTTTCAGGGGACCGTGGTGCGTTCCCG
>VHDG01000639.1 GCA_016871475.1 Verrucomicrobiota bacterium | reverse complement strand
GCTCGCTCAGTGGACGGATGCATTTCCCTCGATCCCCGTATTCGGCGGGATGGCCAGCGGCAATTATTCCTCCCGCACGCTCCAGGTTTACTGTGGTGGCAATGTTTACCAGGAAGGGGCTGTCGCCCTTGCGATCGGGGGGGGAGTGCGACTGTCGGGGATCGTCTCTCAGGGCTGCACGCCCATCGGAGATGCTTGGACGATCACCAAGGCTGAAGGAAACCTCATCCTTGAAATCGCCAATCAGCCCGCACGAAAGCTCCTCGAGCGGACGCTCGATCTTCTGCCGCCCGAGGAGAGGGAGCTAAGCCGGAATAATCTCTTCGTTGGGCTTGCCATGGATGAATACAAGACCGAACTGGAGCGGGGCGACTTCCTGATCCGCAACATTTTAGAGGCCGACCCCGACCTGGGCAGCCTCGCCATCGGAGCTCTGCCGCGGGTGGGTCAGACCGTGCAGTTCCATCGCCGGGACAAACCGGCGAGCGAGGAAGATTTCACAGTCCTGCTTCGTCGGGCGCAGAACCAGCTGGCCGGACACCGGATCTTCGGAGCCTGTCTATGTAGCTGCAACGGGCGGGGTCGTCGTCTTTTTGGCCCCGTAAACCATGACGCAGCCAAAACCCAGCAGGCCTTCGGACCCACCGGTGTCGCGGGTTTCTTCTGCAACGGTGAATTTGGGCCCGTGGGGGATCAGAGCTTTCTGCATGGTTACACGGCTTCGTTGGCTCTTTTTACGGAACATCAGGTCGCTGGCCAGGGGTTTCTTGATTCGCCATCCGGCCTGCCTCAGCCGTAGTACGCCTATTTCATACCGCACGCCTGGTATAATGGTTAGCCCCCCTCTTCAACGGTTTTTCGGTGCGAAGCGCACCAAGCCCGGATGACGACCCCAATCTGGACGAAATCCATGGGCAAAGGAGTGAGAAATCCGACCTGGCAACCCGACCGCAAGCCGTAACGGGCCCAGGATTGAGCCGTTTCCGAGCCCGAGCATCCTGAAGGATGGACGACAAACCTGGGAGCCTCTCGCCGCACGCCTCAAAGTCGGACGCGCAGTTCGTTGTCCACCCTTCAGGGTGTGCCCCCCAACCCCAGCAGGTCCCCCTGGGAGCGCTGGCGTCCCCGCCGGCCTCTTGCTTGCTCATCACCCCACGCCAGCAAGCGCGCGTTCGCGTGCAACATGACCACGGATTACATCAAGCTGCTCCAAACCACCCAGCACGAAAAACGGCCTGTTTTGCTCGTGGAGTCGTGGAGGAGTTACTTACCTTGATTTGACAATTGGTAGGTACCTTCATTACATTCCGCCTAATCCGGTATGAAGCCTACAACATCCACGCGCTCCTCGGGGTTTACACTCATCGAACTGCTGGTGGTCATTGCCATCATCGGGATACTAGCGAGCCTTCTCCTGCCATCGCTTACCCAAGCCAAGTCCAAGGCTCATAACGCCGAATGCCTGAATCGACTCCGACAAATCGGTGTTGGAATGAAAACCTGGGCTCACGACAACCGTGACCGGTTTCCTTGGCAGATGACAGTGGCCGAAGGAGGAACGAAGGACACAGGCGAATGGATCGATCACTTCCGTCTGGCCTCAAACCATATTTCGACACCCACGATTCTTTACTGTGTGACCGACCGCGAGCCTTTGCCGGATACGAGAGCGCGGAAAGCAGCCATCAGCTGGGCGACGGTCACCCCTGATCAAAATATCAGCTACTTCGCAGGAACTGCATCCCAGGAAACACACGCGCAAACCATTGTCGCCGGCGACCGCAACGTCATCGGCGGCGGCGGCGGGGACGATATCACCTGGAACAAGTTCCTCGGAGACTCGATTGATGCGAACTGGCAGGAAAACATGCACAGAAATCGCGGCAACATTTTGATGGCAGACGGAAGTTCAGTGGCAACAACCGCCTTGACCCTCCGCGAGACGATCAACTCCGCCATGACAAGCGGCATCCTTGAAGTGAAGTTCTCGAAGCCTCAAACCGTGCAGTGAATTCGCCGCCAGGAGGCATTACCTAGCGTTTATTTCAATGCCTCTCCGACCGTCGGAAAAACTGAAGACAGCGATTGGCGGATCTCTCGTGGCGGTCTGGCTTCTCTGGTTCTTTGTTCTCAGCAAGCCGTCGCCCCCGTTCGATGAGACTCCGCACCGTGCTCTCGGACACGTGCTGGCTGAAGAAGCGCTCAAACTTGCCACGCCAGACAGCAAAATCATCGTCATCGTCCGCGATACCAAGACGTTTCGAAGCCCGGCGATCGACACGCAAATGCGCGTGTTTCGAAAAGTCCTCGCTGGCAAAGGAAAATCGATCACTGATACCCAGCTCATCACGGCAGATGCCCTCAGGGTCCCAACCGTCCCTCCAGGTGATTTTCTTCAGATCCTGGGAGCATCCGGGGATAACGATGTGGTGGTCTCATTCACTGGACCTCCAGCGCTCACAGAAGCTCAACTGGCAAAGCTGGGCAGGAAACGTCCAAAGGTGATCGCTGTTTGCACAGGGGCCGTCGCTCGACAAGTGGACTTGGATCAGGTTTTTAGTCGAGGCCTGCTCCATCAGGCCATCCTGGATCGCCCCGATGCGGGCAAGCCAGTGAACGTACCGCCGGATGAAAGATCGATATTCGAGCATTTCTTTCGACTGGCATCCCCTGGCTCCCGCGGCAGCACATCACCAGGAAAGGGAGCTGGATGAGAATCGCTCCTGAAGTGGCAGCCTCCAAAGCAGCCGGGTTTTCTCAAGGGGACCTGCTCCTGCTGCTTGGCTCTCTCCTGATTCTCGCGAGCGCCGGGCTCTCGGCCATCTCCAGGGCGAAGGAGAACTCACGACTGTCGCAATGTCTCGATAACGTGAAGATCATCAACGGCGCTTTCCTCGATCACGCGCGGGATAATGGAGGCAAGCTGTTGACCGCCAAGACCACTCCGCCTCCAGGTGGTTGGTGGGCGTACAAAGACAAGATTCGGCCCTATCTAAAAAAGACTGCAGGGGCAGTAGCATCGGATGAAAAACTCTTCGCAT
>VHDG01000638.1 GCA_016871475.1 Verrucomicrobiota bacterium | reverse complement strand
GACTGGCTCATTGCGATTGCTGTCACCGCGAGAGGATTCGTGAGTGTCGGAGGCCCGGGCATCAAACGCAGGCTCAGCAGGCTGCCCCGTCACGTTATGGCTCACGAGAAACTCCCCATTCAGGAACGCGATGAACCCGTCATCCCAATCCAGCGTGAGGTAGAGCCGCGCATCCGGAGCTGGAACCTCCGTAACCTCGAAGCTTCTTCGAATGGCCACAGACGTGTAGCTGTTCCGCATGTCCGTCAGCAGAGTCGCGCACCCAGCCGTCTCTCCAGCACTGTCGGAATAGCCAAAACCCCCGCGCGCCACCGCCCAGCTGGTATCCAAGGCGGAGTCGGACGCTGTTTTCCATCCGGCGGGAACGGCACTCCGTCCCTTTCGCATGTGCCAGCTGTTGGTGGACTGCACAAGGGAGACCTCGGCGGCTGTGGACACCCAGCCCGACGGACCCGCGAGCCCGGCAAAAAGAATCAAAGCAAAACTACAGAAACGCATAAGTGAACAGGCACCCTAAAGCGCGCTTAACATCACCCATGGGAGGGGGGAAAACAATCCAGGAAATCGGTGCAGGCCGGGGGGAAAAGCACGGTGGCCTGCTGGATGTGCCGGAATGGGCTCCCGTGTCGTCTCAACAAGCCCTGCCGGGAAAGGACGGAATCAAGGAGCGGCTGTGTGTTATCCGCGATGACGTCGCTTCACCTTGAGCTGCGCAAGCGAATGAGCAAGAGCAGCGCTGACGGCAGCGCTCTCCTCGTCGCTGAGCTTCTCCTGCAAACGAGCTTCTGCCTTCTTACGGGCTTCCTCAGCCTTGGCTTCGTCAATCTCGTCGGCCTTGATGCCCATGTCTGTGAGGATGGCAACTCGCTCTCCGGTAATCTCCACGAAACCCTCTCCAATCGCCAGCGCCTGGGTTTGTCCGCCCTTGCGCACCAGCACTTCCCCTGCGCTCACCTGGGTCATGAGCGGCACGTGGTTTGGATAGATACCCATCTCGCCAGCCCGGCCAGGCAAGGTGACCATGTCCACCATCTCGGAGTAGATCCGTGATTCGGGAGTAACTATTTCCAACTTGAGAGGCATGCTGTCTTTGTGTTGAACCTGGATTGACTGGAGGAAACACCGGGCCCGGGGTGCATCCCGGGCCCGGCAAGCGCCTATTCCTTGATCTCGTCGATCGTGCCCTTCATGTAGAAGTTGTTCTCCGCAACATCGTCGTGCTTGCCTTCAAGGATTTCCTTGAACGCACGAACCGTCTCGGAGACCGGCACCTGCTTCCCTTCGCGTCCTGTAAAGACCTGCGCCACGGTGAAAGGCTGGCTCAGGAACTTTTGGATCTTGCGCGCGCGATAAACCGTCAGCTTGTCATCCGGGCTGAGTTCATCCATGCCCAGAATCGCAATGATGTCCTGCAAATCCTTGTATCGCTGCAACACCTTCTGCACTCCGCGCGCAACGTTGTAATGCTCCTCGCCGACAATGTCAGGAGTCAGGGCTCGCGAGTTGGAGGACAGAGGATCCACGGCTGGGAAAATCCCCAGCTCGGCAATGGATCGCTCCAAAACGATCGTCGCATCCAGATGCGCGAACGTCGTGGCAGGCGCCGGATCGGTAAGGTCGTCAGCAGGGACATACACCGCCTGGAAGGAGGTAATCGAGCCCTTCTTCGTGGAAGTGATTCGTTCCTGAAGGTTGCCCATCTCGGCGGCCAGGGTCGGTTGGTAACCGACCGCGCTCGGAGTGCGTCCCAGGAGCGCGGACACCTCGGATCCCGCCTGAGAAAACCGGAATACGTTGTCCACAAACAACAACACGTCCTGATTCTTCTCGTCACGGAAGTACTCCGTCACAGCGAGCGCGGAAAGCGCAACGCGCAAACGGGCGCCCGGTGGCTCGTTCATCTGGCCATACACCAGCCCGATTCGTGACCCGGTCTTGATGATCGGCAGCCCGTTGGGCCCCTTCTTGGGATGCCCCTTCTCGTCCTCTTCCACCTTGATGACCTTAGCTTCGATCATCTCGTTGTAGAGGTCATTCCCCTCACGGGTCCGTTCACCGACGCCGGCGAACATCGAAATACCGCCGTGCAGCTTCGCGATGTTGTTGATCAGTTCCATGATCACAACGGTCTTGCCTACACCTGCACCGCCGAAAGCGCCGACTTTGCCACCCTTCAGGAAGGGGCAAATCAGGTCGATGACCTTGATCCCAGTCGTGAGGATCTGGGGGCTGGTGGACTGATCTACGAGCGCCGGAGCATTGCGGTGAATGGGGTAATACTTGTCCGCCTTCACCGGCCCCTGCTCATCGACAGGCTCGCCCGTGACGTTGAACACGCGGCCCATCACGCCTTCGCCCACGGGCATGGAGATGGGAACCCCGGCATCAATGACCTCCTGGCCTCGCTTCAGACCTTCCGTGGTGCTCATCGCCACGGCGCGAACCCAGTTGTCACCCAGATGCTGCTGCACCTCGAGGGTCAGCTTGGTGGCCGCACCGCCAGGTGGGGTGAACTCGATGGTAAGGGCGTTGTAGATCGCAGGGAGCTGCCCTGTGAACTCCACGTCCACCACGGGACCGATGATTTGAACGATTTTGCCTTTGTTCATGTGAATCAGAATTGCGTTTTAGCCCATCGCCATCGCGGCGCTGGTGATTTCCAAAAGTTCCTTCGTAATGTTCGCCTGCCGCAGCTTGTTATACTCGAGTGTGAGGTCCTTGATCAGCTGCTTCGCATTGTCGGTGGCATTCTTCATCGCGACCATCCGCGCGCTATGCTCCGAAGCCTTCGCCTCAAGGAGGAATTGATACATCTGGAAGTTCAGATAGTGAGGAAGCAGGTTCCCGAGAACCTCCCCAGCACCCGGCTCAAAAGCATATTCGAGTGAGCTCTTCTTCAGCTCGCTCCCCTGCCCCTCACCGGTTACCCCCGCCTCGACGGCCCGGATCTCAGAAATCGGCAGGAGAGTTCGGATCTCAGGCTTCTGGCTGAGCGTGTTGATGAAGTTCGTATAAAGAACCTCCACACTGCTCACATCGCCTTTCAGGAA
>VHDG01000637.1 GCA_016871475.1 Verrucomicrobiota bacterium | reverse complement strand
TTTGCATTCGCAGAACAGATAGTCGATTTCCGCCTTTCGGCCCGCACCACTGACGCCGCTCAGCGAGCTGGCGATCATGCCGTCTGATTTGATCAAGCCTGCCCGCAGCAAAGGCAGCACCGGGAGGAGAACGCTGGTGGGATAGCAGCCTGGGGATGCGATGAGTTGGGCGTTGCGAATGGCGTCGCGGCGTATCTCGGGAAGGCCATACACCGCTTTCTCCAACAGCGCGGGTGCGGGGTGATCATGTCCGTAGAACTCCTTGTAGACCGCTGCGCTTCGGAGGCGGAAGTCTGCGCTCAGATCGATGACCACCTTACCTGCCGCCACCAGGGGGATTGCGAACTCGGCCGCCACCCCGTGTGGCAGGGCCAGAAACACCACATCCGCGGCTTCGGCCAATGAGTCAGGCCGGGGCTCCGAGAAGAGCAGCGAACGGGATTTCGGGTGGCTGGCGAACCTGGGGAAGACCTTGCCCAGAGGCTGGTCCGCGCTCTGGCGTGAGGTCACTGCCGTGAGCTCCACGTTCGGATGGTTGAGCAGCAGGCGGACGAGTTCTTCGCCGGAGTAGCCGGAGGCACCGACGATGGCAGCGCGAATAGACATGGCAGGATGAGAGAGGAGGATTGAGGGGATGGAAACAAAAAACCCCGCCGGAAGGATCCAGCGGGGTTGTTGAGAAATTGAATTTCAGCGTTTGGAGAACTGGAAACGCTTGCGGGCGCCGGGTTGTCCGTATTTCTTGCGTTCGCGCATGCGGGAGTCGCGCGTCAGGAGGCCGTGCTGTTTAAGCGCGGGGCGAAGGGCTGCATCGACCTGCAACAAGGCTCGTGCGACACCATGTCGAACCGCACCAGCCTGACCGTTGGGTCCGCCGCCGGAGACGTTGACCCGGACATCGTACTTGGATGCGGTTTCGGTAACGGCGAGCGGGCGGGTTGCCAGGATCCGTTGGGATTCAGTAAGAAAGTAATTCTCGATCGCGCGACCATTGACAAGGAACTTGCCGGTGCCGGATGCGAGACGAACCCGTGCGACCGCAGTCTTGCGGCGCCCGGTTCCAATGTAATTTTGCGTCTGAGCCATGTTGAGTATTAAGTCTTAAGTCGGTTCCGGATCAGCTTGCGGCCTTCAGTTCGGCGGGCTTTTGTGCCGAGTGCGGGTGTTGGGAACCCCGATAAACTTTGAGTTTGGTCAGGAGTTGAGCCCCGAGCCGGTTCTTGGGGACCATACCGTGGACTGCATCCTGAATCAGAAGCTCAGGGCGGCGCGCTCTGCGGTGTGCCAGCGTCTCGTGCCTCTCCCCACCCTTCCAGCCGGAGTAGGTCATGTACTCCTTGCCCTCTTCCTTGTTGCCCGTGACGCGAACTTTCTCCGCGTTGATCACCACGACGAAGTCACCTGCATCCAGGTGAGGAGTGAAGGTGGGCTTGTTTTTTCCGCGAAGGATGTCGGCGATCTGGACAGCGAGGCGGCCGAGCACCGCACCGTTGGCGTCAATGATGTGCCACTTGGCGGTATTAGGATCGGCTTTCGGCAAAAATGTTTTCATCGGAACCTGCGTTTCAAAGAGCGCGGAAAGTAACAGGGAAGCCGGAGGAGTCAACCCATTTTCTTTCCTCTTTCATTGATCCAGAGAGGCCCCCGTGCCAGGGTCGCGGGCATGGCAGTCTCCAAGCACGAAGAACTCCGCCGGATCCTCCGCTCTTTCGGATCTTGTGTGGTGGCGTACTCCGGCGGCGTCGACTCCGTACTGCTTGCGAAAGTGGCTCACGAGGTCCTCGGTGATCGCTCCCTTGCAGCCATCGCAGACTCCCCCAGCCTGCCCCGCCGTGAGCTGCAGGAGGCTCTCGAGTTGGGCGTCCGTTTCAACTTTCCGGTCCGGGTGGTCCACACCCGCGAGTTCGAGAACCCCGAGTATCTGGCCAACCCCAACAACCGCTGCTACTTCTGCAAGCATGAGCTTTTCACCGAGTTGATTCCGCTCGCGCGATCAGAGGGCTTCGCGGTCGTTGCCTATGGGGAGAACGCCAGCGACATCGGAGATCATCGGCCGGGTGCAAAAGCGGCCTCCGAGTTTGAGGTGCGGGCGCCGCTCAAGGAGGCCGGTCTGTCGAAACAGGAGATCCGCCAGCTTTCCGCCGAGCTGGGCCTCCCCACATCCGACAAGCCGCAGCTCGCCTGTCTGAGCTCCCGCATTCCGTACGGCGAATCCGTCACGCCCGAAAAACTCCGCATGATCGAGGAGGCTGAGGCTTTCTTGCGCGATTCCGGGTTCCATGACGTCAGGGTGCGACATCATGAATTGAAGGCGGGTTGCCTGGCCAGAATCGAGGCGGGCAGAGATGAGCTTCAGCAACTGCTCGGTCTGGAGCTCTTTGACCGTGTCTCCACGCGGCTCCGCTCTCTCGGGTACCACCATGTCACCCTTGATCTGGAGGGCTATCGGAGAGGAAGCCTGAACGCGCTGGTTAAGACGCCACGCTAGCGAAACAGGCCGGGAGGAAGAGCGCCTCCCCGGCCGAGGAGTTTTTGCAGCTTGTTGAACTTTTTCATGACCTGCTGCATCTGATCGAACTTCGATAACATCGTGTTCAACTCCGTCACGGTTACGCCGCTCCCTTTGGCGATCCGCTTCCTGCGGCTCGCATTGAGAATCGCCGGCCTCTGCCGTTCCTCCAGGGTCATGCCACAGATCATCGCCTCCATTCGCGCGAACTCCTTCTCCTGTTTGGTTAAATCCGTTCCCTTCAGCATCTGGTCTCCACCCGGAAGCATCGATATGACGGACTCAAGCGATCCCAGCTTTTTCATCTGCCGCAGCTGCTCGAGGAAATCCTCCAGCGTGAACTGGCCTTTGCGCATCTTTTCCTCAAGACGCCGTGCATCCTCCTCATCCACCGCCTGGGCTGCTCTCTCGACGAGGCTCACCACGTCACCCATCCCAAGAATGCGGGATGCCATTCGTTCGGGGTGAAACGGCTCGAAATCATCAAGCTTTTCGCCCACTCCCATGAACTTGATGGGCTTCTGAGTCACTGATTTCAAACTCAAGGCGGCTC
>VHDG01000636.1 GCA_016871475.1 Verrucomicrobiota bacterium | reverse complement strand
AGGCTGGCGATCAAGGTCAGTAGGCTATGGATGGGTTTCATTTGTTCGATGTCGTCTGCTCACTAGGTAACGCCACAGGACTGTCCAGGGTTACACGTGTCACTAAATTCTATTTCGGAGGTGTTCCACCTTCGCGCTTCGCAGGAGGGAGATGCAGAACTTCCAAACCTAGTTCCGAGGGTTTCGGTTTCATGGTGCGGAAGGCCTTCTGCTGTTCAGGAGTCAACTCCCGGTCCACCTCGACGGCGAGGTGCCAGATGACATTGGTGCTGCGGGAGATGGTGTCGCGCCGGATCTCCTGAAGCGCGAGCACCGCCTTGTCCAGATGGGTCTGGATGCGGTTCCCCTGTTCCGCCGTGGGCTTCACGATTCGAGTGAACTCGCGCGTCACGCGCTTGTTCCAGGTTTCTGGATTGTTACGAGCCTCGAGTTGTTTGCGAGCAACGCGATGTCCGAGCAGAGCACCTGTTGAGACGCTGATCGCAACCAAGGCCACCAAGGCGGAGCCAATTTTCCAGGAGCGATGGAGGTTCATAGAGTCCACACCAGTTGAGCGACGGTGTTCTCGATCCCCGGGTCCAGCGGATGTGTGTCGTGCAAGTGCTGCCATTCGATGGTCGTGCACAGGGCGAGCGCCGCCACGGCCCCCAGCAGGAAACGCACGAGGAGCCGATCCCAGGTAACATCAACCGATGAAGATCTCACGGGGAACGCTCGCGACACGACGCGTGCAGCGAAGCCAAATGGGATCTGCTCGTCGCGCGGTTCGGCTTTGCTGGCGGTGTTGGCCATGTCTTTCCAGCGCGTGTCAAAGTTCTTCATGGGGCATTTCCTCTCTCAATTGTTGGGCCAGTTTTCGGAGCTTCCGCCGTGCGCGGAATGCCCGTACCTTGATCAGCGGAATGTTCCAGCCCGTCAGCGACGCGATTTCTTTCACAGTCTTTTGTTCCAAGTCGAGTAGGCGGATCACCAACCGGTCGGGTGGTGGCAAGCCGGCCAAAAGTCTTTCCACGACCTCCCTTGCTGATTCGGGAGACGACTCCGGCGATTCCTGCTCGTCCACGAGCAAATACTCGAGTGCGGCAGCCTGGTCTTCGGGCAGGTCCGCCCAGCGCAGCTCCGGGCGTCGTCGCTCCGATCGGAGTACATCCAGGCATGTGTGCACCGTCAGCCGGGCCACCCAGTGGTCGAAAGGTATCCCCGGACGATGCTGATATTGATCGAGCTTCGCAAACAAGCGACCGAAGACCTTCTGGGCGAGATCTTCCTCCGCGGCTCTCACCGGGAGATGGCTGCGGACGATCCGGATGACGAGGGGATGCAACCGCTCGACCAGTGCGCGAGCCGCATTGGGATCGTTTCCACGAACCTGCGCGAGGCATTGCGCGAAATCGAACGGTTCTTCTGTCATGAGTCATGATGTTTCAGGAGATCGACACGCATATCACGAGTCGCCTTCCATTGTAACGCCGGACCGAGGGTCTTGGTTACAACTGGAGGGAATTCAGGGTGCTGCAACGGTTCGAAGAATAGTCTGAGGCTGCGTGTACTGGACCTCCAGTAACCGTCCACCCAGGGCAGGGCCTGAGACGGTGCTGAACACACCTGCGGCATTGGGATGTACCAGGAGCACATGGGAATCACCCACCGATGGGCTATAGTTCGATGTGAGTGAAAGCGACAGTGTTCCGCCCAGCTGAACTCCGCCGGTGACACGGAACTGGTCGTGCGTCGTCACAGGTTCCACGCCTCCGAGTTCCATCGACAGTCTTCCACCGGCGAGTTGGGTATAGCTGCCCTGGATTTCCAAAGCTCCAACAGGGGTGCCCGGTTTTACTTCACCTTCGTTGACCACATCAGCGGTTAGGGCACCATTGCCCAACAGACGCGCTGTCGGATACAGACGGACTGGCCCGGTCTCCAGCACACCTGTGGGGGTCACCGTGAGATCCACAAGGGTCAACTGGAGTTCTGCTGAAGAAAACCGCACTAATCCGTTGCTCTGTGCCTGAACTGTCGAGGTGAGGGCTGGAGAGAACCGTCCTAGGCGGGTGAGGAGCACCGAGCTCCCCAGGCCTTCGGAACGAATGGCAAACTGTCCCTGAGTGATCTCGGGTATATCGCTCAGATCTATCACCCCTCCACCCAGTGCTTTGATGTTTAGGAGTCCGCGCCCTCGCCCGGGTGTGAGGGTTGTTACGTTGGTGACGTTGGCAAACGAGAGTCGGCTCCCGGGCCCGTCAGCGGTCCAGTCCCTTTGAGTGTCGAACCAGATTGAGTGGATCAGTGGGAGCACGATCACCGCTCCTTGAAGTGCCGTGAATCCATTTCCACGCGCTTCAACGAGGGAACGGAAATCGGGCGTGTATCCCGCGGCCGTGAAGTGTCCCTCGGTCATCTCGGTCCACTGGGCCAGCGAAAGTGCAGCGGAGCCATCATGGGTCACATCGATTCGGTTCAGTCGTGTCAATCGCGGGAGGCTGACCTCTCCCCCCGCCTCGCTCAGAATGGAGGACCGGAATGCATCGCCTGTGCCCGTCATGAAGATGAGTTTCTCAAACTCAATTCGGCTGCCCGCACCCTTGGCCTCCAGAGTATACCTGCCCACGCTGAGATTCGTCACTTCGTTCACCTGGATCCGTCCACCGTTTAGGGCTTGGAGACGAAGGGTGGGAACGCCTCCCAGAGTGGTGGGTCCCCCCAGGCTGTGAAGGGCCGGGAACACCAGCGAGGCGCCGGTGCCACTGGCGATCCAAGCAGCCGCAGCGCCGCCCGAAGGGTAAACCTCCAACCTCGGGAGCGTGATGGAGGCATTGCTGCGCGCGTGCAGCCCAACGACAGAGACGTTCGCGAGGACGGGCAGCGTGGCTGCCGCCAAATCAACCGTAAAAGAGACGTTGCTGGCATTGACCAGACTGGAAAGATCGATCGCTCCTGTCTGGTCCATGAAACAGTTAGCCTCCTCCAGCGTGTCCAAGAGTGGGGTCTCGATCCGTCCTCCCCCTTTGGCTTCCAGTCCGTGCAGGATCAGCCCAGGCGCTTTCATCGATCGCACGGCGGAAAGGATTACC
>VHDG01000635.1 GCA_016871475.1 Verrucomicrobiota bacterium | reverse complement strand
CAACGTCCACACCGCCCCGTCCAGGTCGTAATCACGGGCGCCCGTGGAAGCGTAAATGAAATTCCAAAGCGGATTCCTCTCCCATCGCTCCAGCTCCCAGTGATCCTTGATAGCGGCGGCATACTTCGCCCGCAGATCCTCATTGAAGGCGAACCGATGCAGGACCCAGTAGGTCACAAACGACAGAAGGTCATCCGAATGATTCCACTCGTCCCCCATATCATGCCCCATGTGGACATGCCCTGTGGTTGGAGCGATCAGGGTCATGCTGGAGAGGATGTTGGTGAGATATCCGTACTTGTCCATCAGCTCATAGGCCTTGTCCTTGTAGAGCGACTTGCCGGTGATCTTATGAGCCAGCTGGAGGCCGGCGATGATGCTGGCGCTGTTCAATCGTCGGTCCACGATGGTTTCGGGATAGCTGTTCACATAATCGGGATGCCATCGCCCCCAGAGTGTTGGTTTTCCATCCACATCCATCAGATACCAGTTGTTCTTCACGATGTGGGTCATGAGCTTGTCGAAGAAGCGAGCCACCCTCTCCTTCTCCCCAGGGCTGCGGGCGGCGACCTCCCACATCACCGCACAGCCAAAGGTATGCGCAGTGATTTCATCGCTGCTCGTATGCCCTTTCCATTCCCACTCAGGATCCTTGGATGGCCTCCAACGATCCACATCGGACACCTTGAAGCCGGTCCTCTCGAAACTTCGGGCAGGAAAGCCTTTCAACTGTGCGATCTGCTCCAGCCGTTCCATGGCCGCAAATGTCCGCCATGCATTCGTCCGGGCTTCAGGGTCGGAGGTCGAACCAAAACGAAAGGCCTGGCTGGCCATGTAGTAGTTGCTCCAGGTCCCGTCGTTGTCCGTGTCGATCATCTCAGCAGTCGAGGGATCTCCAGGGATCGAAAGCCGAAGCTCCGCCGAGAACCCGTAACGGTTGTGCCGCTGACGAATCTTGCGGTCGTAGTGCGCAGCTTTCTGGTCCAGCGTCATCGACTGAAATTGGATCCGGGCCAGGCCCGACTGTGTCAGCACATAGGTGTCTCCATCCGGAGACCGCCTTACGTCCCTCACGAAGTCATCAGGCAGCCAGCGCTGCGAGGCGTAATACGCGATCTGACCGCCCTTCGTGATCCGAAACACGCCCTGCACCGATCCCATCCAAAGATCGCCGGTGGCATCGACATCGACGGAGGTGATATGAGGACACGGAAGCCGCTTCTGTTGGGGCGTGATCGTCGATGCATCATTGACGCTGATCCCGACGAAGCCGTTGGTGGTGGCAACAATCAACTCCACGCCACGCAGCGCCATGGCAGTGACGGGGGCCTGAACGGAATGGAACAGTTTGGCCTTGGTGCCGAACACCCGATAGACGGCAGCTCCTGAGGCAACGAAGAACTCATTTCGGAAGGGAACGAACTGGGGCAGGAACCCGGCGGGAATGCCTTCCACGGGTTGGATGCGCTTCTGGAATGTCCTGAGCACTTTTTCCGGCCCTGCGAGCAAGGCCATGTTGCCGTCGGCGATGGACAGACTTCGGTAGGTGTCCTTGGGCAGGGGCGTCAAGGGTGCGCCTGCGAGTTCGTTCGAAAGGAATTTGTCATCAAATAGGTAATAGACATTGCCGTCGTGGAGGGTGATGTCCGAGGCCACAAGCCCTGCGAGCGGACGGTGGCTTTTATCGAGGGCGAGGATGTTCTCGAACAATCGCGCAACGCCTTTGGATGTGAGAACAAACACGACGCCATCGCGATCGATCACGAGCTTCTTGAAATCGGCACCGTCCAGCTCAGGGCTGATCCTTGTCTTCTGGGATGATTCCTGAAGAAAGGCCGAGTCCTTCACAGCTCCCAAAGAGGAACCCTGCGCGATCAGCAGGAAGAGGGAGGAGATGAAAAGATTACAAGCGCGAGTTGGAGAGCCCGTGAGATTGAAGAAAGTTCGCATTGCGGCCGGCACCTAAACACAAACACCGGTTCGCGTCGAGAGTCGCGCGCGGGTGGAGTTCTGGTTGTGCGCATCTCACAGTTTGCCCGGCAAGGCGCACGCTGAAGGGTGGACAACGAACCATCCGTCCGACTTCGGGGAGAGTGACGAGTGAACAGGGGGGGCGAGAGCGGTGGACGCGTCTTCGATTACGATCACGGGGGGGTGGGAAGGGAGACGGACGCGAGTCAAAAAAACGGGATGCGCAACCGCCCCCATGCCTCAGAAGTGGGTCAACCCTTCGGGCAGCCGTTCTTTTCTGCTCATCCGGCGCTGCTCATTCCCTCAGCCGGAACGATTCAGTAGGACAGTGGACAGTTGCGCAGCGGACTCTTGCGAAGTGCGAGGCGTGAGGAGCGCGCGTATTGAATTGAAATACGTAAGAGACGAACAACGAAGCACTTCCCAAGAGGATCAAGCAAATGGCCGCTGGCCTACTGAATCGTTCCGGCTCAGAAGCCCTCTTGCCGAAAAGCAGCCGGTGGACCCAGCACCAAGGAAACCAGAACTGCCTGCTTCGCTCCCGAGGGTGTTCGTAGCATCTTCAATACGGCAAGTGCTTCCGGTGACAACTCAGATTCCGCATGCCGAATTTTCGAAGGGAGGGCAGCGGCAGCAATGCCACTGGCAACGTGCTGCCTTGCGATCTGCGAGATCCGTCCCGCTTGCATCGCCACGATCGATGTGTGATGCGATCGACCCAGGTTCGCCGAGGCTTCCCGGAGCCGCTGCTCCGCTCTTTCCTGAACCCGTCCCGCCTCCTCGAGACTCCGAGCCGGGGCGGTCATGGGAGGGAAATCGAATGCCGGACCTTCCTCGTCTTCCTCCATCGACTGTGCAGGGGCGGGCGGAGGAGTGGCCCGACGCCCCAGAGCGGGCAACGGAGGAGGGATGACCGGCTCAGGAGTGTAAGGTGGTGGAGGCGGCGCAGGACGATCCACGGGCTCCCCAAGCAAACGCCGAAGCTCAGCCTCCCAATCCGTCTCCCGGGGTGGCTGTGATGAACCACGATCCGGCGAAGGTTCAGAAGCGGGCCAGTCCTGGGATTGTTCCTCCTGCTTTTGACGCCGTCGTTCAAGCCAGCTGCTCATCGCAGACATCAGCCCGAAC
>VHDG01000634.1 GCA_016871475.1 Verrucomicrobiota bacterium | reverse complement strand
CTTGCGGCAGGAAAACTCAAAAGCATCGAAGGTCGATATCGCGATATCCCGATGGCTTTCCACGCACCTGCCTCACAAATCCAGCAGGCCACGAACTCGTTTGCAGGCACAGAGGACATGATGGGCTTTTTTGAAGAGGAAATCGGGGTTCCCTATCCCTGGGACAAGTATGATCAGGTTGCGGTGTCCGACTATCACTGGGGCGGAATGGAAAACACCAGCATGACCATTCTGAACGAACGCACGCTGTACCCTGACGGCTTCGAATCCCTGAGAAGCAGCGAGAGCCTCGTCGCACACGAACTGGCGCATCAATGGTTTGGCGACCTGGTCACCTGCAAGGACTGGAGTCATCTCTGGCTGAACGAGGGCTTTGCCACCTACTACGACGCTCTGTGGCATGAGAAGAGGTACGGCCGTGACATGTTTCTGTACGTAATGCATCAGAACGCTGAAGGCGTGATCAACGCCCAGAACGATCTCACCCCGATCGTCCATCGCGGCTTCAAGAGTGCAGAGGAACAGTTCAGCTTCCGTGCATATCCCAAGGGCAGCTGGATCCTTCACATGCTGCGTCACCAACTGGGGAAGGACCTGTTTCGTCAGATCGTGAAAACGTACCTGGAGCGACATCGCTTCGGGGTCGTGGAAACTGAGGACCTGGTCCGCATTATCGAAGAACTGTCCGGACGGTCCTTCGACGCGTTCTTCGACCAATACGTCTATCACGCACAACAACCGCACCTCAAAATCAGCTATCAATGGAGTGAAACCGAGCAGCTCGCGAAGGTCACGATCGAGCAGGCACAAAAGCTAAGCAACGAGGTCCTGCTCTTCTCAACGCCCGCGAAGATTCGGTTCAAAGGCAGTTTTGGCGTGATCGATCGTGAGATCGTCGTCCAGCACAAGTCGGAAGACTTTCACTTTCCCCTGCCCTCAGCGCCAAAGGGCGTGCGATTCGATCCTGAGTTCGGAATCCTCGCGAAGGTGGAATTCCCCCTACCCACTCCCCTGCTTGAAGCTCAGATAGAGGACGATTCCGATGTCATCGGACGCCTCATCGCCACAAAGCAGCTCGCATCCCGCAAAGATTCAGGCGCAGTCGCTTTGCTCAAGAAGCGCCTGCAAACAGACTCGTTCTACGGAGTCCGTCTCGAAGCTTCCGGTGCCTTGCGGCAGGTGGACACCCCCGAATCCAGGGACGCCCTGCTTGCGAGTCTGAGTCAGGCAGATGCAAGAGTTCGGCAACGGGTGCTGTCAGATGCGACCGGCAATTACAGCGACATCAGCCTTGGGACACTGTTAAAAACACTCGCGACTGAGAAGAACCCCGACATCGTGGCAGCAGCGGTCAGAAGACTCGGGCGTTACTCTCGCCCGGAACACAGGGAGATGCTCCTAAACCACCTGAGGGGAGAATCCTACCGGGGCGTGCTGGCGGAAGCTGCCATGACAGCGATCCAAGGCCTGGAGGATCCTTCGTTTCTGCCCGTTGTGATCGAAACACTGAACCAGAAAGGATCAAAGTGGCCGGCAAGCACTCAGATCGATGCCCTCGAGTTGATTGCGCATCTGGGCAGGACCCTGGATGACAAAGAGGCGGCACGAGCGGAATTGATGCGGAGGCTCACGGATCCACGCGATCGGGTTCAGCTCGCGGCGATCCAGGGACTGGGGGTTCTCGGCGATCCGAAGGCCATGGCGCCGCTTGAGAGTTTCATCGACTTGAAGCCAGGCGATCGAGCCCGGATCGCTGCGACCAGCTCCATCGACAAGCTACGAAACGGACGAAAACCAACTGTCGAGTTCGGCGACATCAGGAACGAGGTCCTATCGCTGCGCAGAGAAAACCAGGACCTCAAGCGCGACTTTGAATCGTTGCGGAAGAAGGTGGAATCGCTCAACGCAGCTCCTCCGGCACCCAAAAGCACTCCTCCTCCGCGCCCGCTCCCCCGGCCGCCACAACGTCCGTGAGCCTTCGGGTGATGCTGAGGGGATCTTCAACGCTGGGCTGGATTTCGGTTTCTGCTTCGGATTGAGTTCGCCCATGCATCTGCTCTTGTCATGCCTCGCCACCGTGTTCGGTTTTGCTTTGTCCATCCAGGCTGCAAACCCGCCCGCCCGACCTCCACCTTTCCGCCTGTGGCCCGCAACAGCTCCCGGTGAGAAAGGCGACATAGGGGAGGAAAAGGATCTGACAAAGGAAAGCGATGGACTGATCGCCGGTCGTCGCCTGATTCGATTGGGCAAC
This sequence comes from Verrucomicrobiota bacterium, assembly GCA_016871475.1. Lineage (GTDB taxonomy): Bacteria > Verrucomicrobiota > Verrucomicrobiia > Limisphaerales > UBA11320 > UBA11320. The sequence continues at coordinate 851 of VHDG01000634.1, read as the reverse complement.
GTTTCTGAGCCCACCCTCACAGTTTATCCGGCGCCAGCCGCTCAACGAACCGGCAGTGCAGTCCTGGTATGTCCGGGGGGGGCGTATCATATTCTGGCTTTGGATCTCGAGGGAACCGAGGTCTGCGAGTGGTTGAACTCGATGGGTGTGACGGCGGCTTTACTGAAGTACCGAGTCCCCCGTCGTGCAGAAGTCGAGAAACACGCTCCTGCGCTTCAGGATGCCCAGCGCGCGATGAGCCTTCTCAGAACAAGGGCGAAGGAATGGTCAGTGGATCCGGACCGGATCGGGGTGATGGGGTTTTCAGCAGGCGGACACCTCTCAGCAGCCCTCAGCACGGCAACGCAACGGACCTATGATCGCTTGGACGCCACCGATGACACGAGTTTCAAACCAGCTTTCGCCAGTCTCATCTATCCCGGCTATCTGACCGTCAAGGAAGCCAACGACAAAGTGGCACCTGAACTGACCGTGTCGAGCAACACCCCGCCCACTTTTCTGCTCATCACACAGGACGATCCTGTCCGAATGGAGAACGCCTTGTATTACGCGGCTGGATTACAACGGCACAAAGTTCCCCTGGAACTGCACGTGTATCCGAAAGGCGGACACGGCTATGGCTTGCGCCGCACAAAGGACCCCGTAACCACCTGGCCGGATCGCATGGCTGACTGGATGCGAGCCCATGGCTGGTAGGAGACGCTGCAGGTGTTTGATAAACGCCAGCGGCTTTTCTGGATTTGACTCCCGTCGCCCGAAGTGTCGAGGATCCAGCCACCGGTGAATCCGCCGCAACAAAACTCCCCGTCCTCCTCATTGGGCGATCGTGTTCTGTCGAGAACCGATACCCG
>VHDG01000633.1 GCA_016871475.1 Verrucomicrobiota bacterium | reverse complement strand
AGCGTGTTCTTGGAGATCTCCTGCTCGACCGTTCCCTGCGGGACGATGGCGATGCCTGCATTGATTTCCACGGCGCGCTTCACCGTTTCGATGTTGTCGAACTCCATGACGTGATGAACGTGGACCTGTTGTTCGATCAGGACGCGGTCGATGGCCTGGCGGGTGGGAATGTCGGGTTGGAAGCCGATGAACTTCATCCCCCTCAATTCCGCAACCTTGATCGTCTTCCGCTTGGCGAGCGGATGTTCGGGATGGCAGATCACGACCATGATGTCTTTTCGCAAGGAGATCACTTCGAGTTTCGGATCCTTGACCGGGTACGCCACGAGCCCCAGGTCCACGACATTGCTGAGCACATCATCATAGACCTGGTTGGAGCGGCGATACTCCACGTGGACGTTTACAGTGGGATAAGCTTTGAGGAAACGCTTCAGGTAGGGGGGCAGATCATGAAGTCCGATGCTGTAAATGGTCGCGACGCGGATCGCGCCGGAGATCACATTCTTCATTTCCTGAAGACGGCTGTAGAGATTCTCGTAGTTCTGGATGATCTGTTTGCTGAACTCGTAGAGCACCTGTCCTTCCCGGGTCAGGCGGAATTTCTTCTTGCTCCGCTCAATGAGCAGGGACTTGAACTGCCGTTCCAGAGAACTGATCTGCTGGCTGACAGCCGATTGGGTCACCCCGTTGATTTGGGCGGCTCGCGTGAAGCTTTCGGTTTCAGCGAGATCACAGAAGACTTTCAAACTCTCAATTTGCATAAGAAGCAGGCCCGACAATAGAGAACCTCGAAACGAAGTCAAAGTGACACGCAGCGGTTTTGTGGTGGCAGGAGCGTCAAGTTTCCTTTTTGGAATGTTGCTTTCTGTCCGGGCCTTGGCACCTTCCACCCTGAACAAAGTTCAATCATATGTACCAACACCAGCAAACCTTCGCAGGAAGGCTCTCAATTATCGTCGTCGCCTCCAGCCTGTTGATCTCCTCTCCTGCCAGCGGCCAATCCATTCCCGTTCCAAATGGATCTTTTGAGAACCCGAAGCCACCCCTTGGGCTTCCCGTTTCCCTGCAGATTGATTCGTGGATTCGAGGACCCAAACCTGACTTCATCGTCCTTCCCGAAGGCGCGTTCTGGGAGCAGACCTCGGGATTGTTCCCCAACACCCCGGCTGGAAGGTTTGATCACATCAACAACATGGATGGAGCACAGGCCGCCTACATGTTCGCGCTGCCTGGCGTGTCGCTCTACCAAAGCCTGGATGCGGTTTTTGAGACGGGGAAATCCTACAACCTATCCTTCGGGATACTCGGGGGCGGCAACATCACGGAGGGCAGCCTGTTCGAGGCAAGCTTGTATTACATGAGCGACGCCGGTGCGCCCGTAACCCTTGCGGCCAACACTCTGTCGTTTTCCCAGGCTGGATTCCCGACCATCACGGATCTGGTGACTCATTCGGTTGTGTTGGGCGAGGTTCAGGCCTCTGATGCCTGGGCTGGGAAATCCATCGGAGTTCAGCTGCTTTCGAAATTCGGGACCGGGTCTGGGTATTGGGACGTGGACAATGTCCGACTGGAAGCCGTACCCGAACCGGGCACGCTGGCGATCTGCGGCGTGGGACTTCTGTCAATCTGGATGCGTCGTCGCAGTCTCAAACATTGATGTATTCCCTGCCACCACGCGCTCGAAACTCCTCAGGGCTTATCGCTGGGTTTATTCCCTCGATGAGCCTGAGCCCCATCGGCCTTGTTCTGGTGATCTTGCTCAGCCTGCACTGCACCGTCCTGGTCCTCCGGGGCGGGACTCTCCCGGTGCTGAATCCGTCCTTTGAGCTGCCTCACACGAATTTTGTCGATATCCGGGTGTTCAATTGGAACAAGTCGCCGAAACCGGCGTGGTATGACGAATCATTTGGGTTTTTCTGGACCCAACTAACCGGCGTATTTGCGAACACCGACCCCAGCAGCGCCGACCACATTTCTAACTGCCATGGAAGCCAGGGTCTTTGGCTGTTCGCCGTTCCAGAAGTGGGGCTCGCTCAGAATCTCGATCCCTCGCAGGCCAGATTGCGGCCGGGTTTCGGTTACTCGCTGACCGTGGGCGTGATTGGGATGGGCGGGGCCATGAAGGAGGGGGTCCCTCTTGAACTTTCGCTTCATGGGGTTCTGCCCGAGGGACAACCCGTCCTGGCGGGAGCCAGCAAAGTCATCAATTCCGAGGTGGTCTTCCCGAATCGCAACCGCTTCGTTGATCATCAAGTAGTGGTGCCTGTGGTTCACACCTCCGATCCATGGGCCGGGTTACCGATACGACTCCTGTTCCGTTCGCTGGCGGATTTCGAGAATCAAGGGGGGTATTGGGCGCTTGACCATGTCAGGTTGGAGGAGGCTCCGTTGCGGTTGACAGGACGAATGTTGGGCGACTCTCGTTTCGAACTGACCTTGGACAGCATTCCTGGCGCCGTCTTTCACCTGTTGAGCGCAGCGGCACCCACAACGCCCATCGAAACCTGGGCTAACCTGGGGACTCTCTCCAACGCCACGGGGTCGGTGAAGTTTATCGATCAAACAGCCTCAGGTTCTTCCAAATACTACTGCGTTCAAGCAGTGTCTTCTGAGCTATGAGGTCTGGCCGCTATCCAGTCGGTTTGATGGGCCCCGGCGAATCGCCTGCCAGGACCATCCGGAGACCAGGTCCAAGCGGGTTTACACTCTTGGAACTCATCGTCGTGGTCGCGATCATTGTGGTCCTTGCGGCATTGGTCTTACCGACTCTCGGGTCTGCAAAGCACGCCGGGCGACGAGCCGCGTGTGTTTCCAACCTGCGTCAGACGGGTGTTGCGATCCAGCTTTACGCCGGGGATCACGAAGGCCTGATCCCTTACGGGCCCAAGGCACCTCCTTTTACCAGTCCCGCCGAGCTTTATCCGTCGACAGGCGCACCGACGAGTCTGCTTTCACTTCGGAGCGGGGATTCTGTCGGCCTGGGCCTGCTATTGCAGTCCTACCTAGCGAACAGCAAACGCGTGCTGTTTTGCCCGGGCAGCGACCAACCCATCAACGCCGATGAGGAGCTCGAGAAAGTCGGCAAGAGCCAGGCACAGGGCAG
>VHDG01000632.1 GCA_016871475.1 Verrucomicrobiota bacterium | reverse complement strand
CTGGTGGCGAACCTGCCGTACTCGGTCGCGTCCCCGATCCTGGTGGAACTGGCGCTTCCGGGCCGTGGTCCCAGACGAATGACGGTGACCTTGCAGCGGGAAGTGGCACAAAGACTCTCCGCCGCACCGGACACGGATGAATACGGCGTTCTGACATTGCTTGTGCAACTGGACTATAAATGCCGGACGGCCTTCCGGATTCCTTCCGGGTGCTTCTTTCCCGAGCCGGATGTGGAATCAGCATGTGCGGTCCTGGAAAAACGCCCCCAGCCGCTGTTGCCGGATCCGGACCGGCCGGTTTACACGCGGCTCGTGAAGCTATCCTTCAGCCAGAGGCGAAAGAAGATGTTGAAACTTCTGAAGCAGGACTGGCCGGAGGAAGCGCTGGCGACGGCTTTCTCCGGGTGTGGAATCCCCGAGGATGTGCGGGCTGAGAAAATCCCGCTTGAGGGGTTTGTTCGTCTGACCAGGCATTTGTGCGACTGGCGTGCGAAGACTGGCCGGTAGTTCTTACAACTGCTCCTCGTAATCGTAATCGAGGAGGTATCACCGTCCGCTTGATCATCATGGTCGCTCGTCACTCGCTGCGATCTCCGACGCGAGGTTCGTTGTCCATCCCTGTAGCAGCTCAAACACCGGCAGGCGCCTGTTCGAGAACCGTAACTTCCACATCACTCCACCCGGGGAGAGGCCAAAAGCCCAGGTTACGACCCCGTTCCTATTCAGGCGCATGGGGATGGGTTGCTTGGAAGAGGGAGAACCACGGAACAGACGGAACACACGGAAAAAAACCGGTCAAGTTGTTCCCTCTTTTTCCGCTTCTTCCGGGTATTCCGTAGTCCACCTACCCGTGGTTTCAGAGGATGGAACAGGCACCGAGAGAGGAGAGTGTCGCCCTCCGTCATCCGGGCACACTTCATGTGCTGCTTTGAATTCGAAGGAAGGGGGAACACGAGTTGAAGAAGGCGAGCTGCGCCTTGTGAGCAGGGCTGGTCTGCGTTCGGCCTTGTTACGGGAGCCTCTTTGACGATACTCCGCGCCGATGGGCGTGAGTGGATATTGGATTCTGGCAGCGATCTGCCTCTGCGCAGCGGCAAGCTTCTTCTTCGCGCTTGCCGAGACGGCGCTTTTCTCCCTTGGGAACATGCGAGTTCAACGGTTGTCATCCGGGACGAGCACGGGAGGTCGTGAGATTGCCAGGATGCTCGAACGTCCGGTGGATTTGCTGGGGGCGATTGTGCTGGGCAACACGCTTGCCAACGCCGGGGTGGTGGCCTTCGCGGTGATTCTCATTCTCGATTACCAATGGCCGCTGGGTTGGACGCTTGCGGGTTTCCTGGCCGGGGTGCTGTTCGGCTGCGAGGCGTTGCCGAAGACCCTCGCTGTCCGGGATCCTGAACGGTGGGCTCTGCTCGTCGTGCGCTCCGTGAGCATGTTCGAGAGGATTTGCCACCCATTCCAGTCCATCTTCCAGAACGCCAATCGAAGCCTGCTCAAAAGGCTGATCCCGGCGTCCATCAAGCCTCAGAACAAGCTCACCGACGAGGACTACGGCGAACTTCTCGAGATGGCCTGCCAGCAGGGCGCGCTGCCTCAGCGTGAGAAGGAGATCATCTTCGCCATCATCAGCCTGGATCGAAAGACCGTCCGCGACATCATGCGTCCCCGCGCCAACATGGCCGCGATCGCGGACAACCTCAGCGTCGAGGAGATGATCGTGGCGGCCCGCAAGCTGAACCGGAGGCGTCTGCCGCTCTACGAAGAGACGCCTGATGCAATTGTTGGGATTCTGGATACTCCGAAGCTGCTGTTGAATCCCAAGGATGATGTGGGGGAGGCGATCGAGCTGGCTGCTTTCGTTCCTGAGTCGATGAATCTGCTGAAGCTCCTGCAGAATCTGCAGCGCCAGAAGCGCGGGCTGGCGGTTGTGCTGGACGAGTTCGGGAGCACCGCGGGCATTGTCCGAACTGAGGACATCCTCAGTGAGGTGGTGGGACCCATCCGGGACGAGGTCGACACCGGCGGTTTTGTGATGGAACGGCTGGGTCCCGGGAAGTGGCGGCTGAGCGGGTTGATGCGCATCGATGATTTTCGGCGGGAGCATCCTGAGATGCCTGAGGTGGAGGACGTGGACACCATGGGAGGACTTGCACTGCGGCTGGCGGAGGTCGTGCCTGCGACCGGACAGGTTCTCCGTTTCCACGGTCTCAAGCTGACGGTTCACGCAGCGGATGAGCGTCGCGTTCGGGAGCTTTTGGTGGAGGAGGCCAGAAGAACCTGATGTCCCTGACCGTGCTCATTCTGTGTTTGCTGGCGAGCCTCGCCATTTCCTTCCTGATGTCCGGGATGGAGGCGGGGGTCTTCGCGATGAGCCGGCTTCGCATCCGGCAGCAGGTCCGTGCCGGGAATCCGCGTGCGGCTGCGTTGCTTCGGTATCTGGAGCACCCGGAGCATTTTTTGTGGACCATCCTGGTGGGCAACACTCTTGCGAACTTCACCCTGGTGTCCCTGACCACATTCGCTCTGAGAACCACAGCTCCATTGGCACGGCACGATGTTGTCTTCTGGGTGGTTCTTCTTCTCTGCGTGCTTGTGTTCTACGCCGTGGGCGACCTTCTCCCCAAGATGCTTTTTCGCACCTATCCGAACCGTCTGTGCATGCGCATGGCCATTCCGTTTCGAACCATCGACTGGCTGATGCGCCCGCTGGTCTGGTGCGTGGAGGTTTCCGCGAACCTCCTTCTCCGGTGGACGGGCGGGGGGCGGTTTACCGGCCATCTTTTCGGGAGCCGCGATGAACTGCGACTGCTGATGCAGGAAACAGGTCAGAATCTGTCCTCGGAAGAGCACACGATGATCAACCGGGTGCTGGATCTGCAGAATCGTCTGGTTGGCGAGATCGCGATCCCGCTGGACAAGGTGGCGATGCTTTCCGTGGATGCGAGCGTGGAGGAGCTCTTCAAGTTGCGGCGCGAGAGCGGGTTCACGAGGTATCCTGTGTGGCGTCTCGAGGCCAGGCGACGACGCATCGTGGGGTTCATCAATTCGCAGAAGCTTCTTTACGAGGAGGGGCTGGATACGGGGTTGAAGCTGGGCGTCTTTCTCAAGCCTGCG
>VHDG01000631.1 GCA_016871475.1 Verrucomicrobiota bacterium | reverse complement strand
GGACTTCGCGGAGACCAGGCCGAGCTTCCCTGTGGGTCCTTGGAGGTTGGGATGCCGAAAAGCAGAAGGCTGCGGATCCCTGCGTTCCAGGCTTTCTCTGCCTCGTGCAAGGCTTCATTCACCGAGAGTTGGAAAACTCCCGGCATCGAGGCTACTTCCTTGCGGTGATTTCGTCCCGCTCGGATGAACAAAGGCAACACCAGCTGGGACGGGGACAGGCGGGTTTCCGCGAGCATCTCGCGGAGTGCTGGAGTGCGCCTCAATCGTCTCAACCGGGTGGTTGGGAAGGGAGGTAACATGGAAGAATGCATGGGCGAACGTTACACGGATCCCCAAGGTGAAGGCAAGCAGACGCATCCCCCCTCATCAGGATTCCATGAACCGTCGTCGATCTGTGGGTGATTCATCCATGATTCGTCAGGTCGCCGTGTGCAGGTGCGCCGAATTCCCGATTAGAGTTGTGCAGCCGGTAATCTCTAGGGCATAACCACCCGCCACGGGAGGATGGAGCCCATTGTTGCGGAGCGTTGCGACATCGGTTGCTACCCCCTGCCCAGGAAGCGGGATCGATCGAAACCGATTCTGGGCGTTTCCCAAGCACAAGGAGCATTCTATGGACAATCGTGAAGCTTTGATCGCCCTGAACATGATCGAACATGTGGGGCCGGTTCGCCTTCGACATCTTCTTCAGCATTTCGGCGAACCGAATGCCATTCTTTCAGCAACCGAGCATGAACTGCGAAGAGTGCATGGAGTCGGCGAGGAAACCGCGCAGGCGATTTGCGGATGGGAATCGACTGTGGATCTTCCGGCTGAGCTGAGTCGTGCCCGGGAATACGGATGTGCAATTCTGACGTCGCTTGATCGGGATTACCCGGCGTCCTTGAGAGAGATCTATGATCCTCCGGTTGCTTTGTATGTGTTGGGTGGGCTGGATCCTCGAGACCAGCAGGGGATTGCTTTGGTGGGATCCCGTCAAAACACGCCATACGGAATGGAGACCGCACGTCGTTTGGCTTACCAACTGGCTTACATGGGTGTGACGGTGGTGAGTGGAGGCGCGCGTGGCATTGATACCGCTGCACACCAGGGAGCGTTGGCGGCGAAAGGGCGGACATTGGCGGTCCTTGGCACGGGAATCAACCTGGTGTTCCCTACGGAGAACGTGCAGTTGTTTCAGAGAATTGCGGCATCGGGTGCTGTGTTGACCCAATTCCCTTTCAACCGGACTGCTGACAAACAGTCATTTCCGATTCGAAACCGGATCGTTGCGGGCATGACGTTGGGAACGGTGGTCGTGGAGGCCAATTTGCAGAGCGGGGCTCTGATCACGGCCAACTTTGCGACGGAGTATGGGCGGCAGGTGTTTGCCGTGCCTGGGCGGGTTGACTCTCCTCGGAGCAAGGGATGCCACGAGTTGATCAAGAAGGGGGCCAAGCTTTGTGAGTCTGCAGAGGACGTTCTCAGCGAGTTCGAATACCTCTTTCCCCCAACGAATCGTCCGCCAGCGCCCAACGAGACCGGTCAGCTTCCGCTCTTGGAGCTGACCGACAACGAGCGCCGGGTGGTGGAGGCATTGACGGCAGTTGAACAACCCATGGATGCCATTATCCGTTCGACGGGTCTTCCAGCTGGAGTGGTGTCGGCTTGTCTCCTATCACTCGAGATGAAGCAAGCGGCGAGGCAACTGCCCGGTCGTTTGTTTGTGCGGAGAGCGGATACATGAACGAACGGGAAGCGACTGAGACCGGATGAGCCGGGCGGATATCGCGCGGTGAGGAGGGCTCGTTAGTCCGGGGATCTCCTTTCGTCGTGACAACCGAGAGTGAATAGCGCCGCTCGACGTGATTTGTTATTCGGATCGCAGACGAGTGGGGCGATGAGATGTGGGTGGGTGTCGCACCCAGGGTGGCAGCTGCCCTATTTCCGTTGGCCCCTGTTGATCTCTTCCAGTCGAACCGTGGTTGGTCTTGGAAAGTTACGACAGGGCTTTCCTCTTCAGTTCCCTGGCTGAGTAGAGCCATCCACCCTCCAGGCCGCGCATTCGGCGGGCGCCGGTCTTGCGTTTCTTGCTGAACGCATATCGAAACTCAGCAAATCTCTCTTCCACGAATCGTTTGACCCCTACAAACACCCCTCGCGACATATATCCCACCCGCACCATCAGGTAATCCAGTTCGCTGACCTCCCCTCCTGCATCGATGACTTCGAGGACCTTTTTTCGATCGATGCGTCTTCCTTCACCCCTTCCGCCCTTGCCGTAGAGGTGCATACGATACTTCGCAATCGCCTGGTCCTGTTGTTCCGGTTCCATCTCCTTGCCTCCCGTCACCATCCACTGAATCCCCAGTCGGGCTTTCGTATCGCCTGTTGTGGCCAGGTGGAAGCTACACCACGGATAGTCCTTGGGATCTTCGACCAGGTTAGCCCGGACTGCATTCAGATCGATGTAGGCGGCGACGGTTGCCAGGGTTTGAGGTGAGTCATCGACGATGATGCTGGTGAATCGGCCCTCCCAGAGCGTGCCTTGACGATCGTGGAGTCTGTTATGCCACTGTGTGTAGCGTTGTTTCAGGGACTTCATGAACTCGGAGATGTCGTAGAGGCGGTAGAGCACAGAATCTCTGAGCGCTTGCGCATCCTCGTCACGCCCTTGAGCTCTGAGGCATCGCAAGTTGTCGGCAAAGATGGCAGTCGATGTCTTTCCAGTGGTTAAAGAGTTGAGTTTGGCAATGAGTTCATCATCGGAGATGGGGGTTTGAGGAGGGGAGGGGACTTTCACGAGAAGATGGAAGTGATTGCTGAGGAGGGAGAAGGTGAGGATCTCGATGCCGCAGAACTGAGCGTATTCGTGGAGGAGAGAGCAGAACTGTTTCTTTTCGCGCTCACCGAACACGAAGGCTTTGTCAACGACACGTGAGATGAGGTGGTAGCAGGCGTGATAGCCGTTGCCCGCAGTCTTGAAGCGTCCTTGGCGCATGCGCAGGGGGATGCCAGAAGGAGGGGACCAGTGCAAGCGAGAAAGCGCGAAGCACCAAGAAAGTGTCTGTCACCTAATCATCGGAACGGAGCCGTTCTTCACCAAAGTGTCTGTCCCCAGATCCGCATCGGCATCGAG
>VHDG01000630.1 GCA_016871475.1 Verrucomicrobiota bacterium | reverse complement strand
TGGCGCAGAATCTACTGGATCACCTCGGTCTGATGAACGGAAACGCCGGTCTCACCCGGGCTGGGGGAGAGGAATCAACGACTGTGACCAATCCGCCGAGCCTCAATCGGAAAAAGCGGGTTTGACCTGATACCGGTTCGAACCGTGCAGACCATTCGTCGAGGACTGGGTCGCTGAACACCGCGAGTGAGGAGGGTTGCCACGAGGTCTGTCCAGCGATCAGGGAGAGTGCCTCCTCAAGGAAGTAGCCGGGGGGCGTTGCTGGCCAACGGAGGGAATAGCGTTGGCCCTCCCGTAAAAGGCTTAACCGAGGGGTATCTGCGGCCATGCCCGCCTGGAGCAGGAGAAAAGCTATTAAGAAAGACCAAGGCAGACCGCCAAGGCGGGGGATAGGAAGGGAAGGGCGCACATTCATGACAATACTTCTCATATGACGCAAGTTGGGTGAAGCCGTTACACCTCGACACATCGGTTACTTATGAAGCTGCGTTTCATCGCACAGGATGGGGATGTCGATGCCGAACTCGGTGGCTTCTTTTGCGACCTCCGCCCGGCTGTCCTGCGTATGGGCGTTGATCATCCAGAAGACGACTCCGTTCGTGCCATAGGCGTCGCGCAGCCGCTTCAACTCGGGCACGCGTTTACGGACGAGCGGGCAGCCGTTGCCCTGCACGAACAGAACGATGGCCTTCGTCGCCGGATCCTTCGCGAAATAATACAGCTGGCGGAAGGCACCCTGGTGATCGAGGAGGGCAAAGTCCTTAACCGCGCCGGCCTTTGTGGATTCAAGGGTGGTCTCGCGCGGAAGTTTCTCCTGTGCGTCAGCGAGGGCGAGGCTGGCGATCAAGGTCAGTAGGCTATGGATGGGTTTCATTTTTCGATGTCGGGTGCTTTCGAATCACCCACACATTGATGTCGCCGAAGATCATGGTATGCCGGGTCAATTCCCATTCGTCTCGGGACGCGTCGTAGATCAGCATCCGCTCCCAACCCTCGTTCAACACCGAAGCCGAACGCGGCCTGTCGGTGGGGAGTTTCAGACCCTTGAGGCGCAGAGTGACGTCCCCGAATGTGCCCCCGTTGTCACTCACGATGAGGTAATAGTTGTCGCGGTCTTCGAGCGCAAGGGTGGTGAGGTCCGGCACGGAATCGGTGAGAAACTGGCGCGTGATGTTCTCGTGATTGTGCCGGACCGCGAAGGGCGGCCGTTCGTAACTGGCCTCGAAGGCGGGGATCAGTGTGCGCAATTCGCGGTAGAGGCGTCCGACCTGCCCGAGGATCACCGTGTTGTCCGGCCGTCCAAACTTCCGAATCCAATGGAACACGCCCCAAGCACCGACCGTCAGCGACGAGTAGGCCATGTAACGAGTCTCTTCATAAAGCGGGTTGCGCCACACGCCCAGCATCCCGCTTTCCGTGTGTTCGGCCCCGACCCCCTGCATGCACGGAGACGGGTTGCGCAGGTGCGGATGGTCCTGGAGCGCGGCTGCACCGTGAGCCATGGACCACGCCATCATCAAGGGACCCCAGTCACCTCGATGGCCAAAGTGTGCCTGCTCCTTGTCGAGCGGATACCGGTCCACTTGGAATGAATCGATCACGGGCAGGAACTCCACCCAACTGGACAACGGCACGAGATTAAACACCACGGAAATCATGCGATGCGGATTCGGATCCCACGAGCGGAACGAATCACGACACCGGCCAAGGGCAGCGACGAACTCTCGCAATCCGCGTTGTTCCTCCACTCCAAGCCCGCCGCCTTGCCGGTACTCGGGCTCGTCATAAAGCTGATAGCCCAGCAAGGCGGGGTGATGACGGATGGCCTCGGTCCAACGACGCTGGCGTTCGATGGCGGCCGCGTCTCCGCGCAGTTGCCACTTCACCAGCCCAACCTGAACCAAGACCTTGATGCCCCGCTTTCCGGCGTGATCCAGGTAGCGCGTCATCCGGACGATGTTCTCCGCCGCCTGCTCGTCTGTCTTGACATCGCCGGGAGCATTGACGAACAGGACGAGATTCGCGCCCTCCTGTTCCAACGCGTCGAGATCCGCTTCGTCGCTCGCATAACTGAACCAGGCCAGGGGAAAGAATGGCCGTCCCGTGTTGGGATCGAGCCACGGACGCCGCGGGAAATTCACTCCCACCGATCGGGCAATGTTCGTCCCAGTCGTTGCGGCCGGCGACAACGGACTCTCCGGCATAGCGGCCGCCACACGGAAGCCCACACAGTGCACGTCCGACTTCGAGGTGTAGTAATGACTCGGGGGCGGAAGGTTTAGCCCGGCGTCGTCGCTGTTGAAGCCGCCACCGCGGAGTCCGCGCAGGAACGGCGGGTTCAGAGCCTCCGTCCATTCATAGACGTTGCCGCCCTGATCGAACGTGCCAAAGGCGCTCGGGGCGTTCGAAAAGGCACCGACCTCGGCGAAGAAGTGGTTCGTCAGCAGATTGCCGCCTGCGTAGTAGTTCGCCGCGTTCGTGGACGCGAAATCCCGGCCCGGCTTTTCGTTCGAACGAGTAGGATACCGCCAATATCCTGCCCCGCCCGGCTTCGCCGGATCGTAATACGCCGCCTTGTGCCACTCGTCCTCCGTCGGAATGAAAAACCGCGCCCCGGGATTCCGCCGGATCCGCCGCCCATCCATCCCCTGATAACCCTCCAGTGTATATGCCCCGTCCTCGGTGTCTCCGTCTCCCTGCCCGTTGTGCAGCCAGTTGCAGAAGCGGCACGCGTCCAGAAAGCTGACAAAGTTCACCGGCCGATTCCCGTAATCGGGAGCGACGCTGTGTTGATAACTCCCGCGTTCCCCGGATCGGCGGATTTCGCACCGCGGCCCGGGTCCTGACCGGACCTTATCCATGTCATTGTTCCAGAGATCGCCGTCGCCATCGGCGCGGGCCTTGGCGTTGAGGAACTCCACATACTGCGCCGCGGTGATCTCAAATCGCCCGATGCGGAACGGCCGTGCAACGTGGCCCAGCCCGTTCGTATCGGGAGAGTTTCCTGCATGCCCCACCGTCACCATCTCCAGATTCCGGAACCCGGCCGGCATCTGAAACACGTCGGCCACCGCTGGCAGCAAAGGCACCCAGATCAGAAACGGAACCAAAATCGTAACT
>VHDG01000629.1 GCA_016871475.1 Verrucomicrobiota bacterium | reverse complement strand
ATCGCTCCGTTGTTCGACCAGCTTGAAGCCAGATCGCCCCAGTGCACTGACACCCAAAAGCTCGAAGACTGGATTCTCGACTGGGGCGAGCTCAGCGCTGCCATCGATGAGGAAGGGTCACGACGTTACATCGCCATGACCTGTTTCACTGAGGATCCCGCGCTCGAGAAGGCCTATCTCGACTTCATTGAGCAGGTGGAACCTCAGGTGAAACCGCGTCAGCACAAACTCTCCGAGCTCTTCCTCGCTCATCCACTTCGATCCAAGCTTTACCAGGCTCGATTCGCGGTGTTCGATCGCGATACCGCGCTGCGTGTAGAGCTGTTTCGACAGGAGAACATCGCCCTCGAGACCGAGGAGGCAAAACTCGGGCAGCTCTACCAGAAATTGTGCGGATCACTAATAGTGGAGTTTCAAGGCAAGGAACGCACCCTGCCGCAAATGGCTCCCTTCCTGGAGGAACAGGACCGGTCCCTGAGAGAATCCGCGTGGAAGCTCACCGCCGAACGAAGGCTGCGCGAGAAGGAACAGTTCGAGAGCCAGTTCGACGGACTGCTCGCCCTGCGTGAACGGATGGCGGCGAACGCGGGGTTCAAGGATTACCGCGCCTTTGCGTTTCGCATGCGAGGACGCTTCGATTACACCCCGGAGGATTGCGAGAGGTTTCACGGCACGGTCGAGAGCGAGGTGATGCCCGTCCTCCGCGCGATGCGAGCCCGGCGACGTCAGCAAATGAAGCTGGAAAAGCTCCGACCCTGGGATCTGGCGGTTGATGCAAACAATCTCCCCCCTCTTCGTCCATTCACCGACGTCACTCAGATGGTCAGCGGCTCGCAGCGCATCTTCGATCGCCTGTCCCAACCTCTCGCAGAAGGTTTCCGACTCATGCAAACCCAGGGGTTGCTCGATCTGGGGAACCGGAAGGGAAAGGCTCCCGGAGGTTATCAATCCACTCTCTCCGAGGCACGATTGCCGTTCATTTTCATGAATGCGGTGGGTCAACAGCGGGATGTGGAAACGATGCTTCACGAGGCAGGTCATGCTTTTCACGCCCTGGCCACCCAGGAGGAGGATCTATATGCGTATCGAAGCGCACCGATCGAGTTCTGTGAGGTCGCGTCCATGAGCATGGAGCTGCTCGGCAATGAGTTCCTGGAAGAGTTTTACAGCCCTGCCGATGCGAACCGTGCCCGGCAGGCACATCTGGAGGGCATCGTTCAAATCCTGAGCTGGATCGCGGCGGTCGATGCCTTCCAACATTGGATCTACACTCATCCCGGTCATGCCCGGTCTGAACGGACCCAAGCGTGGATCCAAGTGATGAAGCGCTTTGGAGATGATGTGGACTGGTCGGGACATGAAGAGGTTCTGGCCAACCTCTGGCACCGTCAGCTGCACATCTTTCTTTATCCGTTTTACTACATCGAATACGGCATCGCCCAACTCGGTGCACTTCAAGTCTGGTCCAACTCGAGACAGGACAAGACCAAGGCATTAGCGGACTATCGTCGCGGGTTGGGGCTGGGGGGGTCGCGACCGCTGCCGGAGCTCTTCCAAGCGGCAGGTTGCAGATTCGATTTCAGCCAGGCCACGATCAGGCCCTTGGTGCAACTCGTCCAGCGCGAGCTCGATCAACTGCAAAAGGCACCAAGCAGACCTTAGGATTCAGTCAAGCCAAAGGGATCTGATCCGATAAAGTGTTTATGAAAGGGCACTTGAACCAGCGACTATGACCAAGAAAACCCTGCTGTTCGTCGATGATGATCCTGAATACTTGGGGCTGCTGAAGGAAACCCTGCGCGGTTCCGAGCCGAATTGGACCGTGGTCTGTGCAGATTCCGGAGATGCAGCTGTCGCGGAACTGGAGAAGCAGACCTTTGATGCCGTCGTTGCCGATTACCAGATGCCCGAGATGGACGGCGCCCAGTTCCTTGAGAAGACGCAGGAGATCCAACCCTCAGCGGTCCGACTGCTCATCTCGGGTTGTTTAAGCGAAGAGGATGTGATCCGGCTCGCTCTTCCCGTACATCAGTGTTTTTCGAAGCCTTTGGACATGGAGCGGTTCCGGCGCACGGTGCAACGCATCGGGGCATTGCGGGATCTGCTGGCCTCGGATGTCTTGAGAAGGCTTGTCGCCCAGTGCAGCCAGATTCCGACCATCCCAACGCTCTATCTCGAGCTCGCCAAGGAGCTCAAATCGCCCACCACGACCCTGGAGAGCATTGAAAACGTCATAAGAAAGGACCCGGCCGTTGCGGCGAAGATCCTTCAATTGGTCAATTCAGGCTTTTTTGCGCTGGGACGACGCGTGGAATCGCTTGTCGATGCCATCAACTTCGTGGGCGTTCAGATCATCAAGGCACTTACCCTGACCCTTCCGGTCTTTTCACGCTTCGACGGAATTCGCATCCAGGACTATTCGCCGTCCGCAATCTGGGAGCATTGCTGGAGGACAGCGATCCTGGCTCGTCGCATTGCCGAGGAGGAGGGCCAGAGCCGGGCTGGAGCGGAGGAAGCCTTCATCGCTGGACTCCTCCATGATCTGGGCAAGATTGTGCTCGCCGCCAACCTTCCGGCGCTCTGTCGTGAGACCAGCGTCTTGATGACGAAGCAGAAGATTTCCATGCATGAGGCGGAACGGCAGATCTTCGGCTGTGACCATGCGATGATCGGCGCGTATCTTCTCGGGCTTTGGGGGATCGACGAGCCGGTGGTGGAGGCAGCCGCATTTCACAACCAACCGCTCGAGGCTCCGTCGAATCGCTTTGGCACCCTGGCTGCGGTTCATGTGGCCAATGCTCTCGACCACGCTTTCCGTGAGGCGCAGCCAGACCGTTTCAAGGACAATCTCGACCTCGCATACGTGATGTCGATCGGCATGGCCGCCCGGATCGAACCCTGGCAGAAAGCTGGCATCGCGGTGTTTCAGCAGTCGAAAGAAGCATCAGGACAGTAGAACCATCTCATTGGGTTCCGGGCTCCACAGCCGCAGAATTTAGCCTGGAAACGGGAATGGAGCGGCGTCGAGATGCGCAACAGCTTGGATGAGCACGGTTTGAGGAGAACCGAAGCGTATCCGCGAGGTGATACGGTGAGGTTCGACGAAAGCCGTGCTCGCCAAGATCTT
>VHDG01000628.1 GCA_016871475.1 Verrucomicrobiota bacterium | reverse complement strand
GCGAATCAGACTCTTCGGCTCCAGGCCCAGGCGCCCGCCTTGGAAGTCGAAGGTCACATGGAAACGCGACAGGAGTCCGGCACCGAGATACCCGGGCACTAAAGGGGTGGACAACGAACCGAGTGTTGCTGAACTGACGCCGCCACGGTCCGATTTGCGGTCAACCCGGAGCAGTAGTTCTTTTCGACCCAGCCGGCGTTGCTCGTCGCTCGTAGAATCCACGCGGATATGCCCGCAACTCGGGGTTTCGATTACAATTACGAGGGGAGGGGAGCGGAGCGGGCGCGAGTCGATAAATGTGAGATGCCCACGAGGTGAGCCAGAATCATGACTCAACCCTCTGGCTAACGGTGCCGTAGGAAAGCGGTAGAGGACTACCGCACTCCATGACGCTTCGCGCATCCGCAGCCAGCCAGGAAGTCCGTCAGGCCGTGGAGTGCACCAGTCCCGCCTCTTGGAGTCTAATGACCAGTCCCGCTATTGGCTCGAGGACGAGGAGGCGATTACAATTACGAGGGGAAGGCGAGGGGCGTGCTCTGCGACGATTCTGAAACTGCGATGCGATGTTCTCATGCCCGTTTAGAGATCAGGTTACAACCAGCCGACTCCGGGATACTTCTTCAGCAGTTGAGGTTTCAGCCTCGGGTAGGTGTTCGCCTTGAAGGCCAGCCAGTTGTAGGTGGACTCAATCCGTTTTCCATCCGGTCCGCACAGCCACAACTTCACCGGCAATTTGCCTTCGAGAATGTGTGGATGCTCTTTCAACCCAAAACACTCATGCAACTTCACCTGAGCCTCAGGCGACTGCGCGACGCCATCTTCATCCTGGGCTTCTTCGGAGTATCCAAGTTTCACCTTTCTCCCATCATGCCAGGTAATCTGTGCGGGCAGGATCTCGTCGAGCCATGCTCTCTGCTCCGGAGCCAGATGCGACCTAAAGGCTTCACTCAATGAGGCCCCCTGCGCTTCCTTCGCCAGACTCATTCCCGCGAACGCCTTCGTGAAGGCTCGAAGCATCGCTGGTTTGTCAAAGACCGGAAACTCAAGCTCGGGTGCAGCTGCAGCCACAAGATTGATCCGGGCGACGAACTGCTTCAGCTCATGCGTGTACGTGTTCAGATCAAACCATCCACGCAACACGGCGTCGGCCAAAGATCTTCCCGATGCCTCCGGATCGGGTGCCTTGAGATGCTCATGGCCAATCACAAGGTCCCGGAAGCGGATCAATCTCACCGCCGCCACCCGTTTATGGCCCCGATCAAATAGGTGCTCAACGGTTGAACTCATCAGATGGGGGAACAGTTCCTCCAGCCATTCCCGTTTCGCCACCGTGGCCAACCCTGCGAGGGTCACCGGACTCGACCCGCGACCAGGGATCTCACGAATCACCGCTGCCACCATGAGGGTTTCGTGCTGAACCACACTTTCCCGCATGAGTGAAGCTGTTCGCGCCTCGGCAAGTTCCAGATCAAGCGTCCCCAAACTCCGTCTCACTGCCAGCTGATCAGCAAACCCGGCGACGATACATCGGAGCAACGGATCTGCATCCGCCCCTTTCTTTCCGTCCGACTTCCCGGCCGATGCTGGTCCTTGCGTGATCTCAGCTGCTGGTGCAGCAGGCGGAACCAGTTTCTGCTGATGGCAGATGGAGAGGATTTGCTCGAAGGTCTGATCCACCTCCCGTGCCACCTTGGCGTTGATCCCGTATCGACGGCAGCGTTCGGGACCGAAGCCGTTGTTCTTCGCAAATTGTTGAGCCCGCATCAGCGTGTGAAAATCCGAGAATGGGCTTCCCTCGAAAAGCTCCCGGGCTTCGGAGATGTGTTTGTCGTCCCTGCCCAGACGACTCAGCAGATCCCGGCCACTCGCCAGGGCCGCACACATCGCAGCCGCAGGGACACAATCCCGGTGAGAAGCTTCGATGAGCATGCGCGAGAACCGGGGATGCATCGGGAGGCGAAGCATTTGGCGGCCCAGTGGAGTCAAGCCACCCGATTCCACTTCGTCTTCCCGCGGAGTTCGGATCGCTCCGAGCAATTCCAGCAGATTCTCAGCCCGTTCCACCGCCTGTGGATCCGGTTTGTCGAGCCAGTCGAACTGCGCCGCTTTCCGCACTCCCAGTGAATGCAGGAGGAGCACCACTTCGGCGAGGTCCGAGCGTTGGATCTCGGGGGTGTTGCGTTCCGGGCGGTTGAGATGAGCGCTCTCGGTCCATAGTCGATAACAGACTCCCGAGGCAGTGCGGCCGGCCCGGCCCTTCCGTTGATCTGCGGAAGCCCGGCTGATGGGCTCAAGATTCAGCGTGTTGATCCCTCTGTCGCTGTCGTATCGGGCAACCCGCGCGAGGCCACCGTCCACAACATGTTTGATGCCGTCGATGGTCACCGAGGTTTCGGCCACGTTGGTTGCCACCACCACCTTGCGCAGGGGATTCGGAGCAAAGGCGATGTCCTGTTCCTCAGGCTGAAGTTCGCCATGCAGCGGAATCAAGTCCACCCGCTCGCCCAGGGAATGAGCCCGGATGGAATGGATGGCGGACGCGATCTCTCCCACACCGGGCATGAAAACCAGGATGTCCCCGGATTCCCCGCTTCTGAGAATGGATTCGACAGCATCTCCTGCCTGGTCTGTGACCGGTCTCTCGTCCGGGGTGTCCAGGTATCGAATCTCCACCGGCCAGGATTGTCCCTCGGAAATCACAACCGGACAGCCACCGAGGTAGTTAGCCACCGGTTCGGCGTCCAGTGTGGCCGACATCACTGCGATTTTTAGATCGGGACGTGCGGTCTCCTGGAGTTTCTTTGCGATCGCCAGGGCGGCATCGCTGAGAAGATTCCGCTCGTGGAACTCGTCGAACAGGAGTGCGCCAATGTCTGACAGCAGGCGATCATCCTGAAGCTGTCGAAGCAGCACGCCTTCGGTAATGAAGGAGATCCGTGTTCCCGGCTGGGTGCGATCATCGAACCGGATCTGATAGCCCACCTCGTGGCCCAGGGGTGTTTGGCGTTCCCAGGCCACACGAGTCGCCACGGTTCTTGCAGCGACTCGTCGGGGTTGGAGGCAAACGACTCGCTTGGCGGCAGGTCCCGCACCGGCGAGGCCTGCATCGAGGATCATTTGCGGAACCTGGGTG
>VHDG01000627.1 GCA_016871475.1 Verrucomicrobiota bacterium | reverse complement strand
CCCATTGGTCGGATTACCGAGTTTGATCAGAAAACGTTCATCCCCTTCCCTGATTGAATCCGTCAGGGCCTCGAAGCTGACGGCGCCGCGAGTGACCCCAGGTTGAAACACGTAACGCTTCGGCCGCATCACGAAGTCTGTGCCTTCGATCGCGGATACTCCTTGCGCGCTAACGTCTACACTGACAAGGAGATGACATCGGCGAGAGAGTAGGATGGGCACGCCGCCGAAACTCCCACTCTCTGTGACAATTCCAGAAGGAACCACGATTGTTGGAAATGGGAGCACCTCAGTTAGGCGAGTGGTTATTCTGCCTTCCGGCGAAGAGCTGCCTACAGGCGAAATGATCTCTGATCTCAGCTGACCAATACCGGGTTGCCTGGTCTCCAACCCAGCCAACAAGACAAAATTGGACCCTGCTGGTAGATCTGGCAACGTATACTCAGAACCCGAAGGCGAGCTGTTCGTGAATTGTCCCCTTACAGCAACACTAAGAAGTTTCATAGTATCGGGCACAGACAACCGCCAGACTAGCTGCGTGGCATGCAAAGGACCTTCATTGGACAACTCCCAGATGTGAGTAAACCGGCTAGTGATTTCCAGCTCTGTCGTCCCAGTAGTCATCTCTTTCAGTTTGAGCTCCGCCCCAGCTGGAGGGGAAAGCAATGCGCCATCCCAGCGGAAGAGCGTGACATTGCTCGGATAATAGCTATCGGAGAAGCCCCATAGATCTCCACGCGACGACATCTGCACTCTGGAGACTGATTGGATGTAATCTCTCGTTTGTTCATGATTCACGTGTCCCAGAACCTGAAGACTAGAAATGACGGAATGGTGAACGCGGAGGAATGGGTTACTCCCGAATGATGAGATGGGTTGGAGATGGTACAGGCGATCTCGAGCGGGATCCATCAACATAGCTCCGGTTACATTGTTCAGCACGGAAGTGTTCGTAGTTCCACGCTCTGCAACGAGACCCGATCCAAAAAAGAGACGTTGCCCGTGATAGAGTGGAGCTGACCAGGCAGCCACCGGTGGAACGAGTCTCCATACTTCTGGAACCTCAGGATCGTTGAGATCAAACTCCGTTATTTCCTGTATAGAGACCAGAGTGAGCCGAGATTCCTTGCCATCGATACCCGCTTCTATGCAGCCGTTCTTCCAGAAACTGGGTCCCAACCGGTTGTCAGTGATGACAGTGAATCGATTTGAGCCAGAAAAAGGGCATCCATGAAAGCGTTCCCATACAACGAGCCGACCCTTGCGCTGAGGATCTACCAGAAAGTGAATGTCCGATCCTGGGATAAACGAAAACGGAGTCCTTGATCTGACAGTACCGTCCAGCAGGCTGATCGCCGTGATGGAGTTCGAGGCTGTATTTGCTTCATAAATCCCCGTCCCATCGCCATCCAGTTCAAACCCAGCCACAAATGGATCCCCTGTTCCACGTATAACCGTTTCCCCAGTCGTCTCGTCCCATTGGAAGAGACGGTCTCGGCTAGGAAACGAGGGATCGTTCATCAACACGAGTATCTTCCCATCCGGAGTGACCTTTGGGAGTGTAAATTCCTTTCTGTAAATTGGTGTTCTGCTGGCTGCTCCGCCCCCCTTCGGGGGAGGCGGAGCAGCGGCGAGCGTAGCCAGCCGCTGCGTAGCCGACCCCGAAGGGGGGCGGATGGCGTCGCGCAAAAATCTGGTCGAGGGCTGGTCATGCTGTTCTCGTGTTGGGGTGTCGCGAAACACAACCAACAACACAACACCATACATGACCAACCAGACCGACTCTGAATTCTTGAATACCGTTCTGCAACTCCTCACTGAACAAGGCCACCAGGGTTTTTCCGAAGGCATCCGCCTCCTCGTCGACGAGGCCATGCGTCGCGAGCGCTCTGCCGTGCTCCAAGCTCAGCCCTACGAGCGCACCGACTCCCGTAAGGGCCAGGCTAATGGTTTCAAACCCAAGACTCTCACCACCCGCCTTGGCCCCATTACCTTTCAGGTCCCTCAAGTGCGCCCAGGCGTAGAGTTCTACCCTTCCTCTCTGGAGAAGGGTATCCGCAGCGAGCAAGCCCTCAAGCTCGCCTTGGCAGAAATGTATGTTCAAGGCGTCTCCACCCGCAAAGTGGCCGCCATCGTCGAAGAACTTTGCGGCACTTCTGTCAGTTCCACGCAGGTCAGCAAGTGCGCCGCCAAGCTCGACATCGAGCTCAACACTTGGAGGACCCGTCCGCTGGGAGCCTTCCCCTATCTCGTCTTGGATGCACGCTACGAAAAGGTCCGCCACGGCGGCTGCCTCGTCGACTGCGCCATCCTCATTGCCCTCGGCATCGATGAGAACGGTAAACGCACCATCCTCGGTGTCAGCGCAGCTCTCAGCGAGGCAGAGGCCCATTGGCGGCAGTTCCTCTCCAGCCTCCAACAGCGAGGCCTTCAAGGCGTCTCCTACATCGTCAGCGATGATCATAAAGGACTTGGGGCGGCCCGCGCTGCTGTGTTTCCGTCGGTTCCTTGGCAACGGTGTCAGTTTCATCTTCAGCAAAACGCTCAAGCTTACGTTCCTCGGGTGGAACTCCGTGCCCAAGTCGCCGAGGACATTCGCACCATCTTTAACTCTCCCGATCGCCCATCGGCTCAAGCGCGTCTCAAAACCATCGTCGCCAAACACGTTGCCAAGGCTCCCAAGCTGGCGGCATGGATGGAAGAAAACCTCCCTCAAGGGTTCACCGTCTTTAACCTGCCCACCGGCCACCAGCGCAAACTCAGAACTTCCAACGCCCTTGAGCGAGTCAACCAAGAGCTCAAACGACGAACCCGCGTCGCGAGCCTCTTCCCCAATGAGGCTTCCGTTCTCAGGCTCGTCACCGCTTTACTCGTTGAAATCAGCGAGCAATGGGAAACCGGAAAAATCTACCTCAACATGAAATCGCTAAACCACCCTAAGATCTGATGCTCTCCGACTTTACAGAAAAAAAAATTGCGCGGCCCACGACCATCCTTTTGCAACGCGATTCTGTACACCTGGATCGGCCCGGGAACCATGTTAAACGTAGGATCAAGAAGCCCGGACCTCAGTATGCGGACCACGGGTCCCTGGCGGGTCGGCCCAGCAAAACCGAACTCACCCCCCACGAAAACAGATC
>VHDG01000626.1 GCA_016871475.1 Verrucomicrobiota bacterium | reverse complement strand
TAGGCCGACAAGGACTTCGATTTCATCACGGTGCCGGGTGCGGGCCATGGTGTTGGGGAATCACCCTATCTACAGCGGAGGCGCATGGACTTTTTTGTGCGTCATCTCTGGAATCGTGAACCCCGCCAGGAGTGACCCTCCGGGGTGATGTTGATCCGTCAGGACGCAGGGCCCGTGCGGGCTGTCCCCGGCTCAACGCGCCCTCATGGCTCACACGCGGGCCGTTCCTCCTATTGCCCCTGAGCTGAGATCAACCTGGCGAGCAGGGCAGTCCAGCCTGTCTGGTGGCTGGCTCCCAATCCCTTGCCCGAATCTCCATGAAAGTATTCGTGGAAGACCGGCAGGTTCCGCCAGTGGGGATCGAGGTCGTAAGGATTGCCGGTTCCGGTGCAGGGGCGGACACCGTCAGCTCCAGGCACGACCAAACGTACCAGCCGCCGCCCCAACTCGGCTGCCACCTGGTCCAAAGACATCCAGTTGCCGGACCGGGTGGGACACTCCACCCTCACATCGTCGCCATAGAAATGGTGGAACCGTTCCAGGGCCTCGATGAGCAGATAGTTGACGGGGAGCCAGACCGGCCCGCGCCAGTTTGAGTTTCCGCCGAAGAGGCCGGTCGTTGATTCACCCGGAGTGTATTCCACCCGAAACTCTTCACCGTTCACCTGGAACACATACGGCTGCGCCGCATAGATCTTCGACAACGACCTGATTCCGTAAGGCGAGAGAAACTCATCCTCATCGAGAAGACGCGCCAGCACACGGATCAACCGTTCCTTCGGCACGATGCTCAGCAGGTACTTGCCCCCCTTCCCCTCCTCGCCCTGTTTGTAGGAGATGTGTTGAGCGAGCTCCTTCTCGTGGGCAAGGAACCAGGCCTTCCGTTTCGAGAACCCCCCCAGCTTGCGCACAACATCGTCCTCCAAGATCTCGCAGGCAAAGAGCGGTATCAAACCCACCATGCTACGAATCTTGAGGGGAATGACCCGGCCTTCCACGTGAATCTGATCGTAGTAGAACCCGTCCTCCTCATCCCAAAGCCCGGCTCCTCCCAGCGTGTTCATCGCGTTCGTGATGGCCACGAAGTGTTCAAAAAACTTGGAGGCCATGTCCTCGTACTCCGCCGCACGTTCAGCCAGCTTCAATGCCATCGAAAGCATGGTTCCGCAGTAGAAGGCCATCCAGGCAGTGCCATCGGCCTGCTCCAGATGCCCGCCTGTAGGAAGCGGCTTGGATCGATCAAATACGCCGACATTGTCCAGCCCCAGAAAACCACCCGCGAAAATGTTCCGGCCGGCGACATCCTTCCGATTCACCCACCATGTGAAATTGATCAACAGTTTCTGGAACACCTTACCCAGAAACCCATGATCCCGCTCCCCGTCCTTGCGACAGATCTTGAAAAGCCTCCACGCGGCCCAGGCATGTACGGGCGGGTTGACATCACCCAGGGCAAATTCGTATGCGGGCAGCTGTCCGTTGGGGTGCATGTACCATTCGCGAAGAAAGAGGAGCACCTGACTCTTGGCGAAGTCGGGATCCACCGCCGACAGGGCAACCGCGTGGAACGCGAGATCCCACGCCGCATACCATGGATACTCCCACTTGTCGGGCATCAGGATGACATCCCGGTTGAAGAGATGTCCCCAGTCGGAGTTGCGGCCGGACTTTCTCGTCTCCGGCGGTGAAGGCTGGCCGGGATCTCCGCGGAGCCAGTCCTTGACCACGTAATGGTAAAACTGTTTGGAATGCAGCAAACCCGCATAAGCCGAACGCCACGCGTCAAGCGCCACCGGTGAGACCCCCAGGGGTGCAATCGATTCGTAGAAGGACTGACACTCGAGAATCCGCTCCTGAAAAACCCTGTCGAACTCAGCCCCCAGCGCATCAGAACCATCCTCAGCCGCCGGGCGAAGACGAAGGCGCAACACCTCCCGGCCCCCTGCTGGAATCATCAACCGCTTCCACACTGCGGCCTTCGACCCAACCAGGGCGGGGTTCACAGCCGCCTTGTCCCCATCCACGACACGTCGATGAAAGGCGTCCTTCGACCAAGGCGTCGAGCCCTTCGCTCCCCAAAGCTTCTGCCTGTTGCTCTCGTTCTCTGTGAAAAGCATGACCGGCTCGCGATCGGCAGCCGATGTCTCCACTCTCCAGACCCACGCTCCCAAAGTCTCGTGGCGGAGGGTTGCTTCGCCCGCCCGACGTTGTTTGATGCGAGGCCTGGATTTGTTTGCTTGAGCATCCGCTCCCCAGGACCAGGTGTTTCGAAACCAAAGCGTGGGAAGGAGGTGGATCTCCGCCGCCTCGGGGCCACGATTCTCAACTGTTATGCGGATCAGAATGTCATCCGGACTTGCCTTGGCATACTCCGCCGTCACATCGAAATAACGTCCTCCGCCGAAAACCCCGGAATCCTCCAGTTCGAACTCCGGCTCAAGCCGGGATCGTCGCTGATTCTCCTCCAGCAACCTGCGATAGGGAAACGCCTGGTGAGAATACTTGTATAGGCTCTTGAAGTAGGAGTGGGTGGGAGTGGACTCAAGATAGTAATAGCATTCCTTAACGTCCTCACCATGGTTCCCCTCCGGCCCGCTGAGTCCGAACAGCCTCTCTTTCAGGATGGGGTCCTTGCCGTTCCAGAGTGCCAGGGCAAAACACAGCCGACACTCACGGTCGGTGAAGCCGAGCAAACCATCTTCACCCCACCGATAAGCCCTGGACGCAGCCTGGTGGTGTGGAAAATAGCTCCAACACTCTCCTGTTTCGGAGTAGTCCTCTCGAACCGTCCCCCATTGCCGTTCCGAGAGATAGGGGCCCCACCGTTTCCAATTGAGCAAGCGCGACTCATCCTCCGCCAGCCGCTTGTGTTCGATTGTGTTTGGGGAGGGCTTTCTGGACATAGCCTAGGCCGGAAGCAACCCGGCCTCCCGCGTTCCGACGGATGACGCGCCTGGGGTCTGATGCTCGACCCATCGGGCCAGGAGCCACAAACTGTCCGACAAACGGTTCAGATAAATCAAAATCTCAGGGTTGCCCAGCTGGCCCAACTCCATGAGTGCAGCAGCACGTCGTTCGCTGCGCCGGCAGGTGACACGCGCCATATCCAGGGTCGCCGAGCTCATGTTGTCACCAGGTGTG
>VHDG01000625.1 GCA_016871475.1 Verrucomicrobiota bacterium | reverse complement strand
TATTGCTTCAAGCCGACGGCAAGATCACCCTCTTCCGGAAAGGCAAGGAGGTGGCGAACGAACCCCTCCCCAAGGTGGAGCCCCGCAATCACTGGAAAGACTGGGCGGACAACTGTCTCGGTGCGAGCAAGCCTCTGTGGGCTCCTTTCCAGATCGGCTGGCGAATCACCGAACCCGCTCTGCTCTCCGTGAAAGCCACACGCTTCCCAGGCCAGGAGCTCCGATGGGATGCCTCCAATTTCCGTTTCACCAACCACGACGAAGCCAACAAGACCATTGTGTCCCGCGACTATCGAAAGGGGTTTGAGCCTGTGACAGTCGGGTGATTCTCCCATCCTCTTTTCCTGATCTCCATGAAAACAAGAGCTGCGGTCCTCTACTCGCTCGACAACCCGAAGCCATACTCCCACTCCAAACCCCTCAGGATTGAGGAGCTCGAGTTGGAGCCTCCCGGACCGGGCGAAGTTCTTGTTGAGGTGGCAGGGGCGGGCCTGTGTCATTCCGACCTTTCCGTCATCAACGGCACCCGGCCGTGGCCTGTTCCGTTGGTTCTGGGACACGAAGCAGCCGGGATTGTCCGTGAGACCGGCCCCGAGGTGACAGGATTGCAGCCAGGTGATCATGTGGTTTTCTCCTTCGTGCCGGTCTGCGGCACCTGTCCCCAATGTGCCACCGGACGCGGCTCACTGTGCGAGCCCGGTGTGACCGCCAACCGCGCGGGCACCTTGCTTCGAGGAACGACACGCTTTCGGCGGCACGCAGGACTCGAGGCACAGCCACCCCTCAAGCACCACCTCGGAGTTTCGGGATTCTCTCAATGGACCGTCGCCGCACAGGAATCGTTGGTGAAGATTCCGAAGGATATCCCCCTGGAGACCGCAGTTCTCTTCGGATGCGCCGTGATGACAGGAGTGGGCGCGGTGGTGAACACTGCGAAACTACCTCCGGGAAGTTCCGTAGCCGTGTTCGGGATGGGAGGTGTGGGATTGAGCGCAATCATGGGAGCGAAAGCCGTCGGCGCGTATCCGATCATTGCTGTGGATCTCCTCGAATCCAAACTCCAACTGGCCCTCCGATGTGGCGCCACTCATGTGGTGAACGGATCCACGGTGGATGCCCCAGCGGCTGTCCGAGACCTGACATCAGGAGGTGTAGAGACCGCCATCGAAGCCGCAGGCCACGAGCTGGCCATTGCTCAGGCATATGCCTCCACGCGTCGAGGTGGCAAAGCGGTTGCGATCGGCTTGCCGCACCCGAGCAAGATGCTGTCGATCCCAGCCGTCAGCCTGATTGCTGAGGAAAAAACACTGATGGGAAGCTACATGGGTTCGTGCGTCCCCAGTCGGGATATCCCTCGGTTTCTGCGAATGCACCGTGCGGGAAATTTGCCGGTGGAACTCCTCCGAAGTCGCGACATCACTCTGGACCAGGTTAACGAAGGTTTCGACGCCCTGGATCGAGGTGAAGTCGCACGGCAGGTGATCCGGTTCCATTGAGCCGTCAGCCACTCGCAAATCCTGGAGGTTGAAGGGCCTGTTCATCGCATCGCGCGATGACGCAGATCCGGTTCAATCCAGCTGCAGGGCATTCATGAGATCGAGATTCCACGTCTGATCTCCGCTTATCGCGAGGATGCCGTTGTCGATTCCTCTCGGGTCGGTACGGCCATTTCGAGATGCAGCCCTGACGGCGCATCATGTTCAATCGCCATCACCTGAACCTTCAGCGTTCCAGCCTTCCGATGACTGACCATCAGCTGATGCAATCCGGGCTTCAGCTTTGGCAACCTGTAGTAGCCATTGCTGTCGGTCAGCGAATGCCAGGGATGGGGGAGGCTCGAGATATAGCAGAGCATCCATGGGTGTTCGAGTGAGGTGATGGCTTGGAACAGAGACGGAGTCTGAAATCGAACAACCAACTCGCGGTCGCGTCCCATGTGGATTCCTAAAAGGGTGTGCACTCCATTTTGGTCCTTAGCCTGCAGCACGTTTTTCCCCAAGTCCTGGCCCCTGAAGACCACAGGCTGGTTGACCTGAGCTGCAACCACGTAGGAGCTAAAAAAACAGCCTTCAATGTCGATGACCACGCTGTTGGTGGGAGGAGTTGCGTCGTATCCATCGATCGTCGGGCCGGCAGCGATGAAGACAAGCGTGTCCGCTAGCCCTCTGTCCTCGCTGACCTTGTACGGCTGCGGTCGCTGAATCGACAGGGGATCGCCATTGCACCTGAGGTTGTCTGGAAGAGGCTTCAGGGTCGGTGGAGTCCCAAGAAGAGTTACGCGACCGAAAATCTCCAGGCCCCTGGTTTCAAGAGTTCCCACCGCGATGGCATTGAGGGGTGCCAACATGACGAGGCTCGCCTGGGGCTTGCGGAGCTCGGTCAGCTGCGAGCTCTGATCCCCGTCCGATCGGGCGGCCTGCTCGCGTGTTGGAGTGGGATGAGGTGTAAATCCACCGGGATGCGTGGGTGTGGAATCCGCATGGCTCGCTGCCTCGTTCTTCGAAGGGTCCCAACTTTTGTCTTGGGAAACCTCAACTCTGGAACGTCCCCATTTTGGAGCATCCTGAGCCGAGGTTCCGGCTCTTCGAGGTTCCGGGGCGAGAGGCACACGCTGGATCAAAAGTATTACTAGAATTCCTGTGAGCACCAACAAGATGAGCTTGTGTGTCAGCGGAGCATTGGGGGACCCCGCAGGTCGGTTCGTCGTATGCTTCTCTCCCATATTGGCCTCTACAGTTACGCGGTTAAGGAATGAGTTCTTCGACGCCAGAACCTCCGGCAGAATTCAACGGCAGGGGTGTCTGTCCATTCACTGTTACCCCAACAACCCCAACGTCACCTACTTCACCACAAAGCGAGTTAGGTGATGCCTCATTCAGCAGCCATCGGGAACTTTTCTGTTTTCTTCGCAAAGGTCCTCGATTATTGATGCAGCCCATAACTCCGTCCTGCCTCATGAAACCTTCGACTCTCCACGCAATCGCTTTGTCCATCCTCGTTATCAAGACCTCCGTTTGCAGCTCGGCCTTGGGTCAGGAACGCAAAGATCCACCTCAGCCGGAACGATTCAGTTGAGTTGGGGGTAAAGGACCGATTGTGGGTCGATCTTCATGGGTTTATGCGGTAAGGGATCCAACTGCATTGCAGTTT
>VHDG01000624.1 GCA_016871475.1 Verrucomicrobiota bacterium | reverse complement strand
GAAGTGGCGTTGCCAGATCCGATTGGCCATGACCCGCGCGGTGAGCGGATTCGAGGGACTCGCTATGAAATCCGCCAGCGCCTTCCGTCGATCGCCGTCGCCGGAATCCACAGCGAGCTCAGAACCTCCGAGAATTCCGAGTCCGGCGGGAATCACTTCATCCTGAGGCTGCTCCGGATCCCCGCGGGACAGGAAATGGATCCGGTCGGGTTTGCGAAACTTCCCTGCGAAAACCTTGGACCCCACCTCGCGCGTTTTCAACCGGGCTTCGAGCTGCTTCCGTTCCTCGAGGATCCGCCCTGCCTCGGCTGTTTCGGTCGCACCGAGCCCGGCTGTGGCGAACGCAGTTTCAGCGGGTTGTCCGGGAACATACGGTTTGCGATCCGTGGCGTCCGCAACCGTCTGCCAGCCCCCGGATTCCCCCGCCACTTCAATGAGATAGTCCGTGGCGAGACGGTCCGACAACTTGCCTTCCCGGTCCCGTCCCCAGAACACGCGGTCGACGACGTGCTCGTCGGCGAATTCCACGATCACCCAGCCTCGGCCCTTTTCGTTCGACCTCCAGCTGTAGGAGTTTCCGTAGTGTCCGTCGTGGATGCGGCAAAGTTCGTGGCGGTCGGCCACCGCTGTGTCACCTGAAGACGTGACACGGGCTCCAGACGTGGCGAGCGCGATGTTATCCCCCGCTGGATTGAACACCTCGAGCTCGTCGATGCAGGGCTCGAGGCTGTTGGTGGCACGCACTGTGAAGCGGAGCTTGCGTGCGCGAACGGGTGAGAGGCGGTCGACGTTCATCCGGGCGTGAACCGCCGGCCGGCGGACCGTCTCCGATCCCGGCTGTGCCATTGGAACCAGCTGCGCGAGCCGCATCTCGAAACCGGCGATGCGGCCCTTCAGTTCCGAAGCTTCCTTGCGCAGCGCCTCCGCTTCAGGCGTTCGCAAGTCCCGGTCGTCATACTCCACTCCGGCGACCAATGCCTGAAATCGGAAATAGTCCCTCTGAGAAATCGGGTCGGATTTATGGTCGTGGCAGCGCGCGCATCCTGCGCTCAGACCGAGGAACGTGGACCCAAGGTTCACCACGATCTCGTCCAAGGCGTCCTGTCGGGCCAGGCGTTTGGAGGGCTCATCCTTTCCGACCTGCCCCGGCGGCAGGAAGGAAGCCGCGACGAGGAACCCCGTGGCCGCGTCCTGACCGAGGAGATCTCCCACGATCTGTTCCCGGATGAACCGGTCGTAGGGGACATGCTGGTTGAAGGCCTGAATGACGTAATCGCGATACGGCCAGGCATGGGGGCGTTCGCTGTTGAACTCGAATCCTTCGGTATCGGCGTATCGCACCACATCGAGCCAGTGTTGTGCCCATCGCTCGCCGTAGTGGGGCGACCTCAGCAGTTCGTCTACGGCGCGCTCATGGGCATCCGTGCGGACATCCGCAAGGAACGCATCCAGGGCCTGGGGTTCCGGGGGAAGTCCTGTGAGATCCAGTGTCACCCGCCGAAGCCACGTGGCCCGGCCGGATTCGGGTGCGGGTGGAAGCGGCTCCTGCTCGAGCCGGTGGAGGACGAAGCTGTCGATGGGGTTGCGAGCCCAGGCTGCATCCCGGGGCTGGGGAGGGGTGCCCGGTTTCAGGGGTTGAAACGCCCAATGGTTCGATCTCGCAGACAGCCCCTGCGACCGGGCCGGCTCGGCGGCGAGTGTCACACCCAGGCCGGCAGCCATTCCCAGAATCGATAGGCATCCAATGACAAGGTTGGAGTGCATCAGGAGACACATTGTGAGCGAAAGGCTGCAGAGTGCAGGTTCGCCGGGATCAAGGCAACCCTTTCCCACCCATTGAAAGTCACAGCCATCACGCTGGGACACGTCGAGGGGTGTGGTGAGGTTGCCCCGATACGGTTTCTGAGCCATGACCTTCTTACGCACCGCTCGTTCTATCAACACCCGTCCCCAGCGGTCTGGGCCGCAATCCTGAATCGCACCGAAAAGCGATTTGCCATGTTGAACGCCCCGCTGCAACGGCAAGGATGTTGGATCCATCGCGAAGGCATAGGGGCGTTGGAGCCACTCCGCGGCATACTCGAACGACACGGGAGCGCTGCGCTCAGCTGCATCGAGCCGTCCAACCAGATGACTTTCACCCTGCCAATCCACATGGACTTCAAGGCTCATGACTTCTTTCGGTGAATGCGTTTCGGTAGGCGTTGCTCATCCAAGCTGAGGGCGATCTCGTCCGAGGCCGGTGCGGCCAGATTCGCCAACCGATCATGCAGGTTTAGGACAAATGCCGCCGTGACCAGTGTGCCAAGCGCGACTGTCGGGTCGCCTCGCTCCAGTCGCCAAAGCGTATTGCGTCCGACGAACAAGCGTGCGGCCATCTCGCTGGTTGAAATCCCACGCTTCCGTCGTGCCAGGGCAAGGTCGCGCCCCAACTTCCGCAGCGCATGAGTGGCGGGCAATGGAATGGAAGTTACCTTCGGCATCCTCATAGCGTCCTATATACAAGACAATCGGTCAGGGAATGCCTCTTATAGAAAACACAATTCGTGGCAGAAACCCAGGACACATTGGTGGAAGTGCTGCGTCCGCTGGCCGACGCCAGCGCTTCCCTGGCCGGAGACATCGACCGCCACCATCACGCGGTGATGACCTATCTCGATTAGCAGCGAGACCACTCAATTGCAATCCCCTGCTTCTCGCTTGCACCAAGCAGTGTGAATGGAATATGAACAGCTCGCAAAACCACCACGCTACCATCGCAATGAAGCCTGCCCTACTTCCCCGGCCATGCCTCCAGGATTTGAGTCGCCGAGATTTTCTGGGTCGATTGGGACTCGTCGGCGTCGCCACTCTCGCTGGATGTTCCGATCGAAGCGCCCCCCAGCCGGGCGGTGCTGCCACGCCGGGTTCCTTGAAGCAAAAGCGAGTCGGATTATCGAGCCCCCACCAGGTCGAGATTCTGAACGAGCTGTATGCGGATATGAAACGCGAGGCGCAGAAGCCGGAGAACCAGCTCGAGTTGGTGATCGTCGATGCCAAGAACGATGCGGTTAAGCAATTGAACGACATTGAGTCGTTTATCGCCCAGGGCTATGGCGGAATTTTCTTCCTGGCACAGCCGTCCACAGGTCTGACCGAACTGGTCGCCAAG
>VHDG01000623.1 GCA_016871475.1 Verrucomicrobiota bacterium | reverse complement strand
GGTGGAGAGAAACCATATCCACCGCGCCATGCAAGGCACTCAGGATGGCGCCGCGCTCTATGTCTGTTTCGCACATACGGGCGGCAACAACCACGTTCGCGCCAACCTGATCCACGACACGAGTACGAATGTCGCCAGTGGAGGCCTCTATCTCGACAGCCACTGTACCGGCGTGACGTTCGACAGGAAT
The DNA here is from genome assembly GCA_016871475.1 of Verrucomicrobiota bacterium. Lineage (GTDB taxonomy): Bacteria > Verrucomicrobiota > Verrucomicrobiia > Limisphaerales > UBA11320 > UBA11320. The sequence continues at coordinate 2,968 of VHDG01000623.1, read as the reverse complement.
GTTCTCTATCGAAATCCCTCAAAGCGAACGCATGGTGCGACCATCCCCGCCGACTCGAGGATGGCCTTGATCCTGAACCACAAGGCAGACCTCGCCGAAAATACCTGGACGGCCAACCTGGTGCTGTCCGAGGACGAGGAGGCCCCACCCGCGGAATTCGTCGAGGCCATGGCGACCTATGCCGGCCTCGAGGCACAGTATCGGAAAGCCCGCGACGGAAAGGCGCCGGGATCCTGTGAACTTCATGTGCTTCGTGAAGGTGTCGCCTGGCAACTCGACTTCCCAGACCAGCACCGCGGTGTTGTGCAGCTTCTTCGAACAGATGCAGCGGAGGGGAACGCCGACGTTGCCTTGAAGCTTCAAAGACTGAAGCCTCACGTTCGCTATGCCCTGGCCGCCTACACGGCTCGAGTTCAGGATCTTCGGGCCGTGGGCGAGGGAAAATTACTCTTTCCCATGGTCCGAGAGATTGCCCCGGCCACAGGTCTCGATCTGCCGGTGTCTGCCAGCGGCCGGGACTTGATGAACAGGGGAGTGACGCTTCGAGGGGGCCCCAAAGTCGTCTGGATCACTTATCAGAAGGTCGTTTCCAAGCGGTAGTCCGAGAGCGGTCGGGATTGGATGGATGGATGGTGATGGTCTCGAGTGCGTGCGACCGCTGCCGTTCCCGTTGATCTTGAAAAATGCCAAAACAAACAGTCGTCAAAGCCTGCTCACGGGGCTATGTTTTATGCATCAATCCCAGACCGCCCCTCGACCGGCGATGAGGCTGTTTGGTTACCCTTAGTGCCTATGCGTAGACGTTTATTATCGGTCGCAGTGTTCTGGATGCTCGTCGCCATGAGTCCCTCGAGCCATGGCCAGAACACGCTCTATCTCACCGAGTTCATGGCCGCGAATGAAACCTCTTTCAAAGATCCTGACGGAGAGTTTTCAGACTGGATCGAGATTCACAATGCGGGCCCCAGCCCTGTGATGCTTGAGGGGTACAGCCTGACTGATGATCTTGCCGATCCGGGAAAATGGCGTTTCCCAGCAACGAATATCGCCTCGCGCGGCTACCTGATCGTCTTCGCTTCCGGAAAGGACCGACGTCTGCCTGGTCAGGCGCTCCACACCAATTTCAAACTGGATCGAGATGGGGAATACCTTGCGCTCCTCAAACCCGATGGGGTCTCCGTCCTGACGGAGTACCGGCCGACCTTCCCGCCGCAACAGCCCGACGTTTCCTTTGGCCTGGCAGTCGAAACCGAGGCGTCCAAGGCGTTGGTTGCACTCGAGACCCCCGCCCGCGTTCTCATCCCGATCAACGACACGGTAGGATCCCAGTGGGTACAGAAGGACTTTGATGACAGCGCGTGGACTCCCGTTACGTCCACCATCAAGTATGACACGGGTACAACCTTCGATCCTGTCCCCGGGACGGACATCCAATCCCTGATGCTCACCAAAGGCTCCAGCGCGTACCTTCGAATTTCGTTTGAAGGAGGAGATCTCTCTGCCTTCAACGATCTGCAGCTCACACTGCGATACGACGATGGCATCGTCGCATATTTTAACGGAGAGGAGATCGGCAGACGCAATGCTCCTGCGCTCCCGGCCTGGAACTCCGTCGCCCCGATCGCCCGCCTCAACAACGCGGTGGCCCTCGTTCCGGAGTTCATCAGTTTGAGCACAAAACTGAGCACGATCCAGCAAGGCTCGAACATCCTGGCGTTCCATGGACTCAACAAAACCAAATTCGATCCCGATTTTCTGCTCTCCACCGAGCTCATCGCCAGCCGTCGGCGAGTGCTCGCTGATGTCACTCGTTTTTTCTCCTCTCCCACGCCAGCGACAGCTAATTCACCGGGCAGCCCAGACCAGGCTGAGTCGCCCAGATTCTCCATCCAATCAGGAGTATACACGAACCAGCTGCGACTCTCGCTTTCGGTGACATCCGCCAACGCGGTCATTCGCTATACTCTCGACAGGAAAGAACCGACCCTTGCCTCCCCGGTCTACTCCCAGCCGATTGAAATCACGAACTCCACGCTCATCAGAGCGCGCTCATTCGATCCTGGCTTCCTGCCCAGTCCAGTCGCGGCGGGCACGTATGTCATCCTCACGCCTGATGTTCTGAACTTCACCTCGGATCTTCCGATTGTGCTCGTCGACAACTTTGGGGCGCGGAGTGTTCCCGAGGCTCTGCAACAGGCGGTGATCGCGATCTATGAACCCGTTTACGGACGTTCTTCGATCGTGAGCGCCCCGGATATACTCACGAGGGCCACCCTGAAGGATCGCGGCTCGAGTACGGCGGGGCAGCCAAAGCAAAACCTGGCGGTCGAAACGATCGAGGACGAAACGCGAGCACGGAACATCGCACCCTTCGGCATGCCTGCGGAGAGCGACTGGATTCTCTATGCCCCATTGGAATGGGACCGAGCCCTGTTTCGAAACCCCTTCATCTATCAACTGAGCAATGAGATGGGTCGCTATGCCGTGCGCACTCGATTGGTGGAAGTGTTCCTCAACGGCTCGGGTCCGCTCGGGAGAGATGATTACAACGGTGTATATGTGTGGATGGAGAAATTGAAGCAGGGACCCGATCGGATTAACGTCGCCGCTCTCGAACCCGGCGACACCAAAGCGCCAGAGGTCACTGGAGGTTACATCTTTAAGATAGACAGGCCGGATCCGGCCGACACGGGTTTCTCTGCCGGGGGGCAGGAGTTGAAGTGGGTCTATCCCAAGGAGGAGGAGATCAAGCAACCGCAGCGAGCCCCTCAAAGCGCTTACCTCACTGGCTACCTCAATTCGTTCGCCGCCGCGCTTCCAACACAGACTTTTCCAAGCCGCTCGGGAAATTACGCTCAATTCATGGATGTGGATGCCACGATTGATTTTCACATCCTGAACCTTCTCTCACTCAATGTGGACGCGCTGGTCCTGAGCACGTTCCTGTATAAGGATCGGAACGCTCCCT
>VHDG01000622.1 GCA_016871475.1 Verrucomicrobiota bacterium | reverse complement strand
GCGGGCAAACGTTGTGCGGATGAGCTCGGGCAACCGTCCGGTTTCATCGGCGATCAAAGCGGCTCCCTGTTTCCATCCGGAGTCATCAAAACCAAAGCCCGTCCAATCAGCCGGCTGAGGCGTCCCGGAAACCTCGTAGCGCCACAGACTCTCAGGACTGATCGTGATCAACGGCACAGTCACACGCTCCGGCCCGTAGTTGAAACTCGACTCGTCGCTGTCTCTGGACGGATGACCGTTTCGATCCAAATACGAGACCTTCCAGAAATAAGTTTCCCCAAAAACCAGTTCATCAAAAGGCACGGGCAATGAAGTCAGGTTCGACGTGGTGTGAAGACGGAACACGGGGTTCGTGTATCCCCCGTCAGAACGTCGGATCGTCCAGATAGAAGAAACGTGAGGTTCCGGATTTGAAGGCCGCGTGTGGGAGTAAGCGGACGCTACCAGAAGCGCGGGCGGAACCACCCCTGCCCCGTTGGCTGGCGCCAGTGGCTGAGGCTTGACCGGAGCATGCCAGGGACCGAGGCCCGACTGTGCAACAACCACTGGGGTTCGTGATGCCGCGAATGAAGCATGGGCTCCGGCCCCCATTGCCACCATGTTTGAAGGCGTCAGCAACGTATGAGTGAGAATGTAAATCTTGCGTCTGAATTCATCGCGAAAAGTCTTGAGGAACGAGTCCTTGATCCACTGGGGCCCACGTAGTGAGTCCGGCTGTACCGGTTCCCATTCATCCCAAAAAATGCTCTGTCCCGAGTTCGAGAACTCAGCATCCAGATCCCACGCAGCCATGCCCCATCGACCATCTCCCTTCTTCCAAAGAAAATGGTTGTGCGTGGCGTTGTCGAAGGGCGCACTCCAGTTGCGAATCGCGATGTAAGTCAGAGTCGCATCGATGTCGAAGTTCGCCAGAAGGTAATCCTTGAGGCTGGGCAGCCGAGGGTTGGGGGCTGTGGGAAGGTCGCCTCTCGCAGACCAAAGCCCGGTCACGAGATCGTGGACGTCACCACCTCCACGCCAGGAATCCATCTGAATGGGAAAGGTCCAATCGTATCGCTGTCGGAGATTCCATCCCTGCTTCGGCGGAATGGGTGCGCAGTTTCCGATATAGTAAGGCCCTTCGCCGCTCGTGGTGTAGCTGCTGGCCTGACCAATTCCCAACGCAGATTCCAAGGGAACGACCCCCGAGGATTTGTAAAACCAACCACGACGCTCCTTTCGTCGATCGGGGTATTTAGCCTCCTGCTCCCTGATCCAACGTTCGTAGAGATCCGTGTCCATCTCCTCCTGCTCCAACCGCACGAGCGCTGCATTCGCGTTGAGGTAAAGATCCACGGAACGACACCTGAACACCGGCAGATCAGCAGCATGGTAAGGCAGCCAGCCCAGGCGATGTTCATCACCCTTGTCCGTCTCGAAATAACTGGTCCGGCCGTTCAATGGGGCGTATCGCGGGAAACGGAACTTGTAGGATTGCCGGCCGGCATTCCGATTGTATCGGCTGCCGTGATACCGCATTCGAATGTCATACACCCTGCCTTCGTGCACAAAGATCGCCGCCTCGTCGGCGTTCCATGAAGCTCGAGGGATCCCGGGTGGATCCGGCAATGTCACACGACGCGGGCTCTGTGAGATGTTGACCTCGAGTTGTGTAAGAGCCGAGCCACGGATGAAAACATCATAGGCCGGGTTCGCTCCCACCCGCGTGGGACTCACGAAGAAGGCATGCCACTGGAAAGGATCATCAGCGCGCGGCGACACGACCTCAACCCCCACACCTCGATCCGCTTTGATGCGATACCTCACCACCGCCCGGTTGACCTGCCCAGGAATCACCGCGCTGAAGTACGAGCCGGGCTGCGTCGGGTCCGCCGCCATAAGCAGTTCATTCAGGGGCTCATTCGTCAGGTTCACATTGTCCACAAACCACTCAACAGAGATGTTGGAAAGGAGGTGGGCACTGGAAAACAAGGCCGCAACGCGAACGGGTTGGTTGGATCGGGTCAGAGCATCTGCCCCGTTGGTTTGGACTGCTGAGAACGCCATGACCACCGGACGCACCCAGGAAGATGCCGACGAATTGGTCCCACCTGGCGTGGGGCCTTTGGAGAGCGGTGAAGCAATCCAGTTCGCTGGATCAGCCGAAGGATGATCAACCCGAACACGCTCCAGGCTTCGCCCTCTATACTGATGATCTGCGGAACGAGCGCCCGTCCACTCATCATCCGCTCCGAGCGCATCAGCCCCAACAGCCCAGGGCGATGAAGCCGAGTAGGTCACGGCATCCACGAGCTTCCCGGACGAATCGATCAATCGCACGGTGTCGCCCGAATTGGCAAGAACACCACGGTAGGGCCCAAGAACCTGGTTCAGGGACAGACCATAGCTCGGAATCATTTCAAGCCGCCGAGGGTTTCGGGCAACAACCAGGAAACCACGCGCCGGAAGGATAGTGCCTGGAGGAAAGTCGAAAGAAACTCCGCCGGAGAGGCTCCAGTTCGACAGACTCGCGTCGGTGTTGGTGGGATTATGTAGCTCGAGGAACTCGTGAACGTCCTCGGAGAGGTCGAGAACAGGGCGGCCGCTATCGTCGAAAGCCTCAATCTCGACGGGATGGTAGTGGATCTCATTGATGACGACGGCAGCCTGTAGCAGCCGGCTGGCAAGCATGATTGCAACAACAAGGACCACAGGGACCCAACGCGAACTCACAAAGAAGCAGCACATAACAGTCAAACGAGCCAAACACATCGTCCGCACAGCCCAACCCAGTCTCCACCCTTCGGAACAGGCACATCAACACCCGCAAAGATGCCAGAGTTCAACAAGCCAGGGTTTGGAGGGGGCTCGTGGGAGAGTGAGGCCAGCGCGGTTTTGATTCAAGGCCTTTTGCCGCAACCTGGAGCCCATAAGGGCAAACCCTCAAGCCCACCATCAATACCCATGCGGATCGAACCCCTGGGATCCCTCGCCCCAAGCCTCAAAGTCGGACGCGCAGTTCGTTGTCCACCCTTCAGGGTGTGCCGCACTCCAAGACGCTTCGCGAATCCCTAGCCCCCCCCAGGAAGTCCGTCAGGTCTTGGAGTGCGCCAGTCCCCTGGCGCTTTGACCGGGGGCACACGAGAGACTGCACCCGAATCCTTATCCTCTGACACACGAC
>VHDG01000621.1 GCA_016871475.1 Verrucomicrobiota bacterium | reverse complement strand
ACTTCCCCATCATCGCCCGTGAACGAATCCATTCCCTGGTGGAGACCTGCTCGTTCCAGGAGATGGATGCGGAGATGGTAAGTGTCGATGCCCTCCAGTTCACAGGAGTGGCCTCCTACAAGGACAAGCTCAACGCCTACCAGAAGTCCACCCAGCTCAAGGATGCTGTCATCACCGGAATTGGAATGATCGGGACCCACAAGGTGGCGCTGGGGGTGATGGATTTCAGCTTTCTTGGGGGCTCGATGGGATCCGTCGTGGGGGAGAAACTCACCCGGATGATCGAAGCCGGCACCGATCGGGGGATCCCCGTGGTAATCTTCTGCACCAGCGGTGGCGCTCGGATGTATGAGGGCATGTTCAGCCTGATGCAAATGGCCAAGACCTGTGGGGCACTCGCCTACCACTCCCAAAAGAAGCTTCCTTATATTTCCGTGCTGACCCATCCCACGATGGCAGGTGTGTCGGCCAGTTTCGCGACGGTGGGCGATCTCATCATTGCCGAACCCGCAGCGATGGTGGGATTCGCAGGGCCTCGTGTGATCAAGGACACGACCCAGGCGGAACTGCCCGCCGGGTTTCAAACGGCTGAATTTCTCCTCGAACATGGACTCATCGATGCCATCGTTCCTCGCAACGAGATGAAGGAGCGCCTGGTCAGTTATCTGGACTTCATGAGCCGCCAACCCTGAGGACAAGCCTCCTCCACCCACCCCGCGAAGGGAATGGAACTCATCTTCACCCTCCTGGCCCTTGGATTCCTGGGAGTGATTTTCGTTCTGCCCATCGCGGCTTTCGTCCGGGCTGGTTCCGCCCATGCCGAAATCCAGCGGCTCAAGGACGAAGTTAGTGAGTTGCGGATGGAACTCGCCAGGCTGGGTCAGTCTGAGCCTTCTCCAACCGCCGCCCCCCAACCCGCTCCGCCCTCTGCCCCGTCGGTTGTCCCCATCAAGAGCACGCCGGAATCCTCGCAGCCCCATCCCGAAGCCATCGCACCTCCACCCCCGACGGTCGTCGAGGGACCGGTTGTTCGTCCTCCCCCCCTGCCCGACACCTCACCCGCCCCGCAGCCAGCACCTCCGCCCCCGGTGTTCGAGCCCGCGGGGTTGCCGATCAGCCCGGCGAAGCCTTTCCAGTGGGAACGGTTTATCGGTGCCCAGCTGATCGTTTGGCTCGGGGGACTCATCCTGTTCCTCGCAGTGGCGTATTTCGTAAAATACTCCTTCGACAACAACCTGATCCCGCCCGAGGTGAGGATTGCGCTGGGGTATGTGCTGGGGATCGGCTTGATCGCAGTTGGCGTCAAGATGCAGTCAAAAGCCTATCAGGTGACTGCACAGACCTTCTGCGGGTCCGGTGTTCTGATCCTCTACGGGGTGACGTTTGCAGCACATGCGATCTACCGCTTCCCCGCCTTCGGTTCGATCCTCGCTTTTGTCATCATGTCCCTCGTCACGTGTGCAGCATTTCTCATCTCAGCGAGAATGAACGCGCAGGCGGTGGCGGTCCTGGGGCTGTTGGGCGGATTCCTCACTCCACCTCTTTTCTCGACAGGTCAGGACAATCCGGTGGGGCTGTTCGGCTACATCCTGTTTCTCGACATCGGCCTCCTCGCCCTCGCCTCGGTCCGGCCCTGGCCGGTCCTGGTGATCCTGGCTGGATTGGGAACCTGCTTCATGGAATTGGGATGGACGGAGAGATTCCTGGCCCCGGGGAAGGTTCATGTTCCCCTGATTTCGCAATCGCTTTTCCTAGCCGCCTTTCTGGGTGGATTTGAGATGGCCCGGCGCCGGGGCAACGCTGCCACGTGTCAGGCGGGTGTTGCGACGGCGCTTGCCTGTGGAGCGATGCTCTATGCAACGGGGTTGGCGCTTTCAGGTTCGATGGGATCGCATCTGGGCTACGTGGGTGGGCTGGCTCTCGTCGGCGACATTGTGCTGCTTGTTCTGGCATGGAAAGTTCCGAACTGGCGGCTGTTGCAATCCACGGGAGCTGCGCTTGCCCATTTGTTCATGGCTTGCTGGATGGCCCGACACCTGGAGGCTTCCCGTTTGTACCATGCGCTCGGGAGCATCTTCCTCGTGGCCACACTGCACTCGATCTACCCCGTGATTCTGGCTCGGTTCCGCCCGGGAGCAGTCGCTCCATCCTGGGTACACCTCTTTCCCCCCGCGGGTTTGTTGTTGATCATGACGCCCATGATGCAGCTGCCGGTGATCCCCATTTGGGTCTGGCCGGTGATCCTGCTCCTGAACCTGGCGGCTTTTGGCCTGGCAGCTGTGACACGCTCGCTTAGTGCCGTCGCTGGATGCCTCGTCCTGACCGGTGTCCTGGGTGCGGGCTGGGTCTTCAAAATGCCTGTCACGCACGCGAGCGGGATGGAGTTTCTGGTCATCGTGGGAGGCATCGCGGTGTTCTTCCTTTTCGCCAGTCTTCTCATGATGAGGTTGTTCACCAAAGCCCGTGACGAGGCGCCCCCACCTGCCTGGCTGTCAGACCTTCCTGCTGCGTCCGCGTTGATGCCCTTCATGTTGTTGATTCTTGCGACCTTGCAGCTGCGTCTCGCCAATCCCTCACCCGTGTTTGCCCTGGGGCTTGCCCTGGCCAACCTGCTGCTCTCTGCCGCCCGGAGCTTCGCCCGTCCGCTCCTCGCCCTGGTGGGGTTGGTCAGCGTGGTGGCATTGCAGTTCGCGTGGCGGATGTCGGGATCCGTGGATCTGCTTCAAGGCTGGATCCCGCTCGCCTGGCACCTGGCGTTCGCGACCCTGTTGTTCGTCTTCCCATTCCTGTCCCGAAGCGCGTTTGCCAACTCCATCCCTGCCTGGGTTGCCGCTGCCTTGTCGTTTCCACTCCACTTCCGGTTGATCTATGCGGAGGTGCAAACTTCCTGGCCCAACCCCTACATGGGACTCCTGCCTGCGCTGCTGTCCCTTCCGCTCCTGGCTGGGCTGGCGCAGTTAAACCGCTGGTTCGATCCAGGTCATCCGCTGCGCAACACCATTCTGGCGTGGCATGGTGGAGCGGCCCTTTTCTTCATCTCACTGATTTTCCCCATTCAATGGGAACGACAATGGATCACTGTCAGCTGGGCTCTTGAGGGAGCCGCGCTCTGCTGGCTGTTTCATCGGATCCCTCACCCCGGACTGAGGATCGTGGGAGTCGGGTT
>VHDG01000620.1 GCA_016871475.1 Verrucomicrobiota bacterium | reverse complement strand
GTCTGAACGCCATCCGTGATGTGATCCTGGAGTCACGATGAGATGTTTGGCCTGGTTGGAGCAGGGCGTGCGGGAGGGACGACATCTCGGAGCTCAGATCTGTGTGCGGCATCGCGGTGAGTGGGTGATTCAAGCCGCCCTGGGCGAAGCTCGTCCAGGGGTGCCCATGCGCGTCGATTCCAGCCTGTTCTGGTTTTCAAGCTGCAAGCCCGTGACCGCCATTTTGATCCTGCAGCTGCACGAGGAAGGCTTGTTGAACCTCGGCGACCCGGTCGCGTTGCACATCCCTGAGTTCGCACAACGAGGCAAGGAAGGGGTGACGATTCTTCATCTGCTGACCCATACGGGTGGAATTCGTGGCTCCAAACCGTTCCCGCCCGAGCTGGATTGGAAGGATGCGGTTCGATACATCTGCGAGCTCTCGCTTGATGAGGGGACCACGCCGGGGAAAGGCGCCGCTTATCACCCGGTGACCAGCTGGCAGATCCTTGCCGAGATCGTCACAAGAAAACGTGGGATGCTCTTTTCCAGTGTGGTTCGGGAGCGAGTGTTCCTCCCTCTCGGCCTGGCTGACTCCTGGATCGGTATGGAGCCGGTGGCATTTCAATCCCTGGGCGAACGAAACGCCGGGATCTTTCCCATGACCCCGGGACAACCCCTGGGTGCCCCTTACTGGGACCGAGAAGAAGACTCGGTGGCGAGTCGGCCCGGCGGTGGGGGTCGCGGGCCCACACGAGAGCTGTGTCTGTTGATGGAATCGTTGATGAGGGGAGCGGCCGGAGCGGGCAATGGAGGACGCATACTTCAGGAGGGTTCCGCCCGGCTCCTGCGACAACGACATCGGCAGGGCATGATGGACGAGACTTTTCAGTGCGTGATCGACTGGGGACTCGGAGTTTTGCTTAACACTCCCCGTGCTCCCGGAATGCAGCTGCCGTATGGTCTCGGGGCACATGCATCGATGTCCGCGTTCGGACATGGGGGTATGCAAATCTCCATGGCGTTTGCTGACCCGGAGCATGACCTTGCTGTTGCGTGGGTCTGCAACGGGATGTGCGGCGAGCGACTTCATCGTGAACGCAATCATCGAGTGAACACCTTCATCTACGAAGATCTGGAGCTGGGCAGGGGCGATTGAGCGTTGTGTCATGTGCATCTCAGATCGTCCAACCGCGAGAACCTTCCGTAATCGTACTCGTAGTCGAAGACGCCTCGATCACCCTCCCGACCATGAAGAGCCGGGCGTGCTTGGAGGGAACATTCGCTATCGTTGCTCACGTTCGCCCTGCAAGGCACACCCTCAAGGGTGGACAACGAGCCGCGCGTCCGACGACCAAGCGGCTGACGACAGGCCTGCGCCCAGGTCTGTTGTCCATCCTTCAGGATGCTCGGGCTACGCCCGTTTCGGCTCTGGTGGTCGGACAGTGTGAGATTTTTGTGTGCGACAGCCGACTTTGCCTGGGAGCGATGGCGTCTCGCGAGGACCTAGCTTGCGCATCGCCCCACGGCGACGAGACGCCAGCTATCCCAGGCGCTGGGACGATCAGCCGATTGCGATTACGACTACGATGAGAAGCGAGGAAAGGAAGGACATGAGTTAAGAAACGTGACGTACGCGCGGGAAAGGCTTCGGGACAGTTTATCGATTGCCACGGAAACATGTGCGGGGTAGTTGTGGCGCATGAAATCGCTTATAGCATGGATCCCTCTTACTGCGGCCCTGGCTTTTTGTGGATGTCACTCGCCATCCGGCTCTTCTGCTTCCGTTTCTCTTTTCAACGGCAAGGACATCAAGAACTGGGTGAAGATGCATGGCGGAGACTGGACCGTGGAGAACGGTGAAATCGTTGCCCGCAACGGAATCGATTGGAGCACCAATCCAAAAAAGAGCGGTTCATGGCTCTGCAGCAGGGAGGAATACTCCGACTTCATTCTGGAACTTGAGTATTCGGTTAACACGAAGGGCAACAGTGGAGTTTTTATCCGATCGCGACTGGATGAGAATCCGGCCTTCACGGGGCATGAAGTTCAGATTCTCGATGATCATGGCAGGACACCGGCAGTCTGGACCACGGGCGCTCTTTATGACGTGAAGGCTCCGTCCAAAAACCTGTCGAAGCCCGCCGGAGAGTGGAACCATCTGACGATCATCTGCAAGGGACGTGAGATCACCACGATGCTCAACGGCGAGGAGATCCTTCGCTACAACGAAAGCCGGAGATTGAGCGGATACATCGGTCTTCAGAATCATGACGACAAGGCAGTGACCCGATTCCGAAACATCCAAGTGCAGCGTCTGTAAGCGATTCATGCCTTCACCCACAAAGACGCCGCGATGCCTGGAGTGTCATGGCCCGCTGACGGATCCTGCTGCACTCCGCGGCCTGCCGACGGTATGCCCGACATGCGGGGCAGTTCATCCCGGGGGTGGTGGAGTTGGGGCTGAGGCTCAGGTTTGGAAGAGAAAGCATCGGAGGATGACGCTGACCTTGAGCGTCGTGATTGGGATTCTTTTGGCCCTGCTGTTGTGGTTCTTGATTCAGCCTTCGTCTCCTTCGTCGCCCGCCAGGCAGGTGAAGAATGGTGTGTTCGGCAAGAAGATCACGCAGGCTGTGGAACAAGCGCTGGAATCAAGGCAGCAGGCTCAACGGCAGAGTCAGAGCCGGTCACAGGCTCGATCCGCGGCTCAGGGCGAAAGCCCACAACAGGCTGAAGGATGAAGTCAGTCTGAACAAACAGGACAGGCCGGAGAGACGGAGCGAGGAGGTCAACGCGGAAGCCGGGGACAAAACGACGAGAACGCGAACGGAAGACGTCGTGATCGGACGGGGCCATGGGAGGGCGGAGGAGCGGGAAATGAGCAGCTTCCGGATCAGGCACCCTCGGCGGACAGGCTTGCCGAACGGTCCATAGGATGGCTCGGGCGATTTTTTGGTGATCAGCAACCTGCTGGACCTGCCCGGCCTGGGGAAGGTGGCACGTCCGAGAATCAGAGCTCAGCTGGAGGAACCAACCTCTCAGCGAGAGCTCCCACGAATGATGTCGCGGCCAACGAAGGAGGCACAGCCCCGAACCAGCCCTTGCCATTGGATCCAGATAATGCACGTCCGCGTCCGGCATCGACCAATGCAGCCCCCGGGCGGCCTGCTGTTCTGACCGACAACCTC
>VHDG01000619.1 GCA_016871475.1 Verrucomicrobiota bacterium | reverse complement strand
GTCGCGGTGCGTGGCGTCGTGAATCATCAGGATCAGAGGAATGGTTCGTCCTTCATGACCTTCAGGTTGAACGACGGACGAAATTCCGATGCGGGCGCGGCCGAGGATCGTTGCAATTCGGGCCAGCACACCGGGCTGATCCAGGACCTCAAGACGCAGATAGTACCTGGACACAGCCGCATCCATGGGTAGCACGGCTCCTCCATGGGTGTGAGGCACGAAGGCCGGCACACGTCGAGGTGATCCACAGAGTCGGTCCCGGATGGCGTCAGCGATGTCGCTCAGAACCGAGCTCGCCGTCGCGTCCTGCCCGGCACCCCTGCCGTAATACAGCGTCTCGCCCGAGACATCGCCTCTCACGAACACGGCGTTGAACACGCCATTCACACTGGCCAGCACATGAGAGTCCGGGATCAGAGCCGGATAGACCGACACCTGAACGGCAGGCGGGCCGTTCTTACCCACTTTGGTTTCTTTGACGATGCCGAGCAGCTTGATGGTGTAGCCAAGCAGTCGGGCAAACTCGATATCAAGACCGGTGATGTGGCGGATGCCCTCGGTGTGGATGCTGGATGGCTTGACCCAGAATCCGTGTGCAAGGGATGCCAGAATGCCCGTCTTGTGCGCTGCATCGTGACCGTCGATGTCCAGGGAGGGTTCCGCTTCCGCAAAGCCGAGCCGTTGGGCGTCGGCGAGGACATCCGCGAAATCGGCGCCTTCCTGGGCCATTCTTGAAAGGATGTAATTGCAGGTGCCGTTGACGATTCCGTAGAGGCGTGAGATCCGGTTTCCTGCGAGGGATTCCCGCAACACCTTGATGATTGGAATTCCGCCGGCGACGCTTGCTTCGAAATAGAGATTCGCTCCCGACCGGGCAGCGATTTCGAAGAGCTTGGGACCCTTGGCGGAGAGCAGGGCTTTGTTCGCAGTGATAACGGATTTACCCTGGCCGAGCGCGGTCGCCACGACGTTAAACGCCTCATCCACGCCTCCCATCAATTCGGCTATCAGGGGGATTTCAGGGTCATTGACGACCTTGCGCCAATCCGTCGTCAGCAGCGAGGCGGGGATGCGGATCTTTCGTGCGCGACGGGTGTCCCTGACGGCAACCCGACGGATGACGGGCTGAGCACCCAGCCTGGATGCCATGAGCGAGCCATTGCGCTGAAGGGCGAGAAAAACCCCTCCGCCCACAGTTCCTGCTCCGACAAGCCCTAGATTTACCCGTTGCATAAAGCGCGAAACCATCCGCCAAAGCGCCCTTCCGGACAAACCTTTTCTGGCCCCTTCCAGGAGAGTTCGGGCGCATCTCATATTCTCCCAATGCGACCGTCTCTCGTAATTGGCTGCTCGTCCTCGATGCCAAGGATTCCGTGGTGCAGGCGGTAACTCGAGTCAGCCTTGATCAGCGCAAACGGGCCCTGAACCTGATCCCGCGATAAATGTGAGGCCACCCCGATCCACGAAATCGGCATGCGTGAATGGAAAAATCAGCCGAGCTGCATTCTTGCCCGGATTCCAGAGATTGCTATCCATAGGCATGCAACTTTATCGGAGCAAGCCTAGCCCGCCGTTCACTCCCGCACAGCCTGCGGGCCATCGAACCAGAGGCCGTTCATTCAACTTCCTCGCGTTGCTGGTGCTGCTGGCTCCGGGTGTTGGAACGTGCAGGGAGGAATCCGAGTCGAGGTTCCTCTCCAATACCCGGCAGCTGATCTACGAAGGGCGTCGAAGCGGTGAGGGATATTTTTCTCCCGATGGGCAGCGCCTCGTTTTCCAGAGCGAACGCGAGCCTGGCAACCCGTTCTATCAGATCTACACTCTGGACCTGGCCACGGGGGATTCACGACGCGTGTCTCCCGGACATGGAAAAACCACGTGCGCATTCTTCCGCCCCTCCAGCGATGATATCCTCTTCGCCTCCACTCATCTGGATCCTTCCTCGCTTCAAAAGCAAAAGGAGGAGCTAGAGTTCCGAGCGAGTGGAAAAGCGCGGCGGTACTCATGGGATTACGATCCGGCCATGGATATTTTCGCAGCCAGGCATGATGGAACCCGTCTGAGGAACCTGACGTCCGCTCCCGGCTATGACGCTGAAGGCGCATACTCGCCGGATGGATCCAAGATCGTCTTCTGCTCCCTGCGAGATGCCTATCCCCCGGAAAAGCTGTCGCCCGCGGATCGCAAGCGGCTCGAGGTCGATCCTTCCTGGTTCGGCGAGATCTACATCATGGAGGCGGATGGCAGCGCCCCCCGCCGGCTCACGCATCAACCGGGGTATGATGGAGGCCCGTTTTTCAGCGCCGATGGACAGCGGATTATCTGGCGGCGTTTCGACGAAAAGGGAGTCAACGCCGACATCTATACCATGAAGCTGGATGGATCCGATGTGCGCAGGCTCACCGATTTCGCCGCGATGTCGTGGGCTCCTTATCTTCATCCATCGGGTCGCTATGCGGTGTTCACGGCGAACAAGCTTGGCTTCGACAACTTCGAGCTCTTTCTCGTGGATGAACTCGGTAAGAAGGAACCTGTCAGAGTCACTTACACGGATGGCTTCGACGGGCTGCCCGTTTTTTCTCCGGATGGAGCCAAGCTCTGTTGGACCTCCAACCGCACAGCGGACAAACAATCCCAGCTCTTTCTCGCCTCCTGGAATCACGAAGCGGCGCTCCAGGCCATCGCCTCGGCGCCAGCCAGGAGTTCCCTGCCCCCGGCTCAACCGGGCGGGGAGGGTCATGGCCATCCGCATGCCGCGCCTGTGGCTGAGGATCCGGGATCGCGGTCGGGTCCGGCGATCTCGGAAACCGACCTGCGAAGGCACATCAACCGACTCACAGCGGATGAGATGAATGGACGTGCGGCCGGAAGCCCGGGCTCCAGCAAGGCCTCGGCGTATCTGAGCAAGGAATTGAACCAGCTTGGAATCAAGGGACCTGGTGGGGGTGAGGATCACATTCAGAACTTTGAATTCACCGCGAGCAACCAGGTGATGCCGGGGGCGAACCATCTCCGTTTCACGCGGCCGGATGGGAGCATCACGCGATTTGAGGCAGGAAAGGACTTTCTTCCGCTCAGTTTCAGCTCCTCAGCTTCAGTCACGGGCCAGGTTGTGTTTGCCGGGTATGGACTGGTCGTGCCCGGCAAGTTGGGGGAGGGCTATGACTCCT
>VHDG01000618.1 GCA_016871475.1 Verrucomicrobiota bacterium | reverse complement strand
TAGTCATAGCCTTCCGCACCTACGGGCTTCATCACTGCCTGGCTGACTTCGTCCTTCAACTCGAGCGCCACCACTTCCGATTCGACCACGCCGAGGAAGTCGAGGACATACTGCGCGTTGAAGCAGATGGTGAGCGCCGGCCCGCTGTAGTCCACCGGAATCGGTTCGCGCGCCTCACCGAACTCGGGGCTGCTCGAGGTCACCTCGACCTTGCCCTTGTCGAGCACCATCTTCACCGCGCGCGACCGCTCGTTGGAGAGGATCGACACGCGCCGCACCGCCTGCGTGAGGCGATCGCGCTCGAACTCCACGTGTTTATCGTTACCCTTGGGCACCACCCGCTCGTAGGCCGGGAACTGGCCGTCGATCATCCGCGAGATGAGCAGGCGCGGGCCAATCTCGAAGAACAGGTGGTTCTCGCCGCGCTCGTATTCGACGTTGTTGGTGCCCTCGGCGAGCAGGCGGCCGAGCTCGGCCAGCGTCTTGCGCGGCAGGATGGCCTTGATGTCGTCGCCCTTGGCGCCATCCCGGGCGACGTTGACCAGGGCCAGGCGATGGCCGTCGGTGGCCACAAACGTCATTTCGTCGGCCTTCAACACGAACTGCGCGCCGTTGAGGTAGAAGCGCGTGTCTTCGCCGGTGATGGCAAACTGCGTCTTCGCGACCATTTGCGCCAGCGACTTGCCGTCGATGGTGGCCTTCACACCGCCGCCGGCTTCCGGCAGCGTGGGGAAGTCCTCGCGCGGCAGCGTCGGCATCTTCGAGCTGAACTGCCCGCCCGACACCTTCACGGTGTTGCCGCCCTTGTCGGTTTCGATGTTCACGTCGCCGTCCGGCAGCGCGCGCACCACTTCGTAGAGCTTCTTGGCGGGCAGCGTGACCGCGCCCGGCTTGTTCACGGCCGCTTCGCAGCGGCTGCGCAGCGCCACCTCGAGATCCGTGGCCAGCAACGTCACTTCGTTGCCGGAGGCCTCGATCAGCACATTCGCCAGGATGGGAATCGTGTTCTTGCGCTCAACGATCTGCTGGAAAAATTGCAGTTCCCGCACAAGATCGGCTTTCCTGGCGACCAGTTCCATAGCCTGCTTAACCTCTGAGAATCAGGTGAAAGGCGAAGATATAAAAGTATACAGGAAATAGGTCCTGTTTACGAAATTTCAACGGACGATAAATCCTTAAAAATCAGGCACTTAAACTGTGCATTTTTCTGTGTATGACCGGTGTGTCGCCGGAGGGGATCGGAGGGGTCTTTCGCCCCATCCGCAGGACGCACAATCCGTGCACAGATGAGCTGTGGAAAACGACTACCTGAACGATTCCAGCAGGTTACCCACCTGCTTGTCGAAGTCCTGGTTCTTCTTACGCAGGTCATCGACCTTCTTGATCGAGTGAATCACCGTGGAATGGTGCTTCCCGCCAAAGCTCCGGCCAATTTCCGGCAGTGACGCATGCGTCAGGGACTTGCACAGGTACATCGCCACCTGCCGCGGCATCGCGACCGACTTGGAATTGTTGCGCGACTTGAGTTCCGTGAGCTTCAACTGGTAGTAGTCGGCCACGAACCGCTGGATTTGCTCGATCGTCACGGCCTTCTCTTCGTGATCGATCACGTTCTTCAGCACTTCCTGGGCCAGCTCGATGGTCAGGGGCTGGCCTTTCAGTGAAGCATAGGCAATCAGGCGAATCAGCGAGCCCTCGAGTTCGCGGACGTTTGTCTTGATGCGGCTGGCCATGTACATCGCCACGTTGTCTGGCAGCGGCACCGCTTCGCCCTCGGCCTTCTTCTTGAGAATGGCGGCCTTGGTCTCGATGTCGGGCGGATTGATGTCCGCAATCAACCCCCATTCGAAGCGCGAGCGCAGCCGCTCCTCGAGGGCGGGAATTTCATGGGGCGGGCGGTCGCTGCTGATGACGATCTGCTTCTGCGCGTCGTGCAGCGCGTTGAACGTGTGGAAGAACTCGTTCTGCGTGCCTTCCTTGCCCGACACGAACTGGATGTCGTCCACCAGCAGCACGTCCACGCTGCGGTAGCGCGAGCGGAAGTCGAGGATGCGATCGAACCGCACGGCGTTGATCATCTCGTTCATGAAGCGCTCGGACGAAATGTAAGTGAGCGCCAGGCCGGGATGATGCTGCACCACATAGTGCCCGATGGCGTGCATCAGGTGCGTCTTGCCGAGGCCGACCCCGCCGTGGATGAACAGCGGATTGTACGAACGCGACGGCGTCTCCGCCACCGCGCGGCAGGCGGCGTGAGCGAACTGGTTCGACGGCCCGACAATGAACGTGTCGAACGTGTAGCGCGGAATCAGGCTGCCGGCGCGCGGTGGCGCCGCCGCCTCGTCACCAGGCGGCGGCGGCTCGTCGAATTCCGGCGGCGCCGAGGTCTTGACGGCCGGGGCCCGGCCCTCGTCCTCGGCAGGCGCCCCGTCCGGCACGAACACCAGCTTCACGTCCGGCCGGCCGACCTCCCTCAGCGCCTCGGCCAGGACCACCGAATAGTGCTTGGGGAGCCATTCCACGAACAGGAGGTTCGGGACCCGGATCGACAGGCTCTGCCCCCCGTCGGCCAGCAGCGACGTGGGCTTGAACCAGGTCGAGAAGCTGTGTTTGCCAACCTGGCCTTCGATTCGGGTGAGAACCTGGTCCCAAATGGTCGCGCTGGGCATTACTGTAAGGCGAAGTAGATAAAGGACTTAAAGCACGAGAATTGCTGGCTTTTCCACAACGTTTTCCACAGGTGTGGAAATCTCCCGGGAAATCCCTGACCGGCGTGCCGGCTTCGGGCGGAAACCGCCACTGTACACCGGAACCCGGTTCCCGGATCCCGGTTCCCGTCTATAATCGTTAGTTCGACCGAGGAGAAAAATGGCCAGATCCAAGAAGGGCAAGCGTACGTTTCAGCCGAATACCAGCCGCCGCGCCAAGCGCCACGGCTTTCTGGTGCGCATGGCGACCAAGGACGGGCGCCAGGTGCTGAAGCGCCGCCGCGCCAAGGGCAGAAAGCGCCTGACGGTTTCCGACGAAAAGTGACCCGATTCACGGCCGCTGAACACGTCCGGAAGCGCGCCGATTTCGAGCTGATCTACAAGACCGGATTGAAACGATCCGGGCGCCTGATGACGATGTTCACGCGCGAGCGGGAGGCTGGAGACGCCAGGCCGGCGCGCCTC
>VHDG01000617.1 GCA_016871475.1 Verrucomicrobiota bacterium | reverse complement strand
ACCCCTGCGCCCGGGCTTTGGCCTCGACGGCCTGGAGCAAGGCCTTCCCGACGCCCTGGGCTCGATGCTCCGGCAGCACGGCGAGGTCGTGGATATTCAGCAATGGCCGGGCTGCGAAAGTGGAGAAGCCGTAGAAACAGGTCGCGATACCGATGGCCTTGGATCCCGCGTAAGCCAGGAAGATGACGGTCGTCGGATGCCTCCGAAGTGCAGGGATGAGCTCCTCACAGACGGTCTTCGGCAAGGCCTCACAGTTCCCCATGGGGTCCTGGGCATAAGCATCCGTCAGTGCGACAACCGCCTGCTGATGATCAGGACGGTTCAGGTCAGCCTCCACAACGATACAGGCAGAAGCGGAACTCATGGGTCGAAGCTCAGTTCGGGTCAACAGTCGCCGCGGTCTTGCGGACTTCGGAGATGCACCAAAGGCCTTTCCAGGTTCGGAGGAAAAGTTCCCCTTCCGAATGAGCGAACGTGGAGTTGGTGTATTCGCCGACTGAATTCACGGCAACCTGTTGGAAGGTCGGGGAGGCCTTGATGACGAAGCAGTCGCCTGACTGATTTGCGATATAGAGGAGATCCCCAGCCAGGGTGAATGAGGACCAGGATTCAGCCTTGGCTCCAGGACCCTTCAACCTTTCCAACCACACTTCCTCGCCTGTGGAGAGTTTCCTGCACTCCGCCATCCCGTCCATGTTCATCACATAAAGATGTCCTTTATAGATGATCGGGGCACCCAGCCGGTTCTTCTTCGCTCGCACTTCGTGCCACGATCGTTTGGAAGTGATGTCGCCTGAGCCTTTCGCGGGCTTCACACCGAGGGAGCTTCCGAAGAAACCGCCCATGGTCACGAGTGTGTCTTCACCCCAGGCAGGGCTGGTATAAACGAGCGGATTCAACCCTTTGCACTCCCAGATGAGTTTTCCATTCTCCGGATCCAAAGCGATGAGATTCTCCGGAAGGCTCATGATGAGTTCCCGACGTCCCGCGTTGTTAATCAACAGGGGGGTGCTGAATGAACCGATCCGGCCGGGAAGGTTTCCTTTGAAGCCATCTGTGCGCTCCGTGGGCAGAGGCTCCTTCAAGGTGCTCCTCCATCGCTCCGCTCCGGTCGCGGCATCCAGGGCAAACAAGGTGGAATGAGGCCCGGGCCCCTGAAAAACAAAACACGTTCCTTTCCACAGGAAAGGCGAACTCGCGTAACCCCACTCATGCTGCTGCGGACCGAGTTCCTTCTTCCAAAGCTGCTTGCCGTCCAGATCGAACGCGGCCGTTCCGGCAGGGCCAAAGGTTGCTATCACCACATTCCCGTCCGTCACCGGAGATGCCGCAGCGTAGGGATTATCCTGATGCGTCTGGTCCTTCAGCGTATAGGTGAAGCCAGTTTGCCACAGGAGCTTGCCGTTCGTGCGGTCGAAGCACATCACGGATCGGGTCTGCTCCTTGTCCACCGCCTGCGTCACGAAGACCTTCCCGCCCCAGACTATCGGCGAGCTGTTTCCTCGATCCGGCAGATCCACACGCCAGCGGATGTTCTCAGACTGGCCCCACTTGACCGGAAAATTGCTCTCGGCTGCGATGCCATTCTGGTTAGGCCCACGCCACGAGGGCCAGTTCGCGGCTTCGATCGAGAGTGCGGAGCAAAGGACCACCCCTGCTCCGATAAGAGAGAAAGCGAATGTATGATTCATGACAGGTGCCCGCCGCGGTTACTCGGGTTTGTGCTGGCTGTGGCAGGCTTTGCAGTTCGACGCCTTCTTGTAGCTCTCCAACGCGGTGGCCTCGCCCTTGTGCAAGCCCTCGGCAGCATGGAGCAGGGCCGCAGCCTTCGCCGACCAGCTGGCCTTGTCCCCACGCGGCGGCTCGTTCAAGGGAAGGGATTTGTAGTACGACACCATCTTCGCGAAGTCTTCCTTGGTCCCCTGCCCTTGAGCCACTTTCTTGCCCAGCGATGTATCGCCTTTGTGGATGGCTTTCATCACGTCCTTGATCGTGTATTGCGGCTTCTCGGGTGCGGCGCAGAGGGTGGACGTCAGAGCCAGGATGGCTGCAGCGGTGAGTAGGTTCTTCATTGGACTTGTTGTTTGTTTTTTTGGAATCAGGTTCATTCGGAAAAAAGCCTTCGCAGAATCATTTCAATGCGCCGGGGTTTGGCCCAGCACGATGTTGAAGGAGGCCGCCACCTCTCCCGCGTGGGCTCGCGGGAGCGGATCGAAGGGAACGATCAGCAGGCTCCGGGCCTTGGGATCCTTGATCCCTTTCAGAACTCCATCGGTATCATTCTGCTTCTCGCCCTTGATGTAGCATTGGGTGGTGAACTTCTCCCGCCCCTTGACCTTCACCATGAAATGAATATGGGGAGTGCGCCCGGGATATGGAACCGGACGAATGGTGCGAAAGAGATACTCGCCGGTGGAACCGGTCAAAAAGCGGCCAAAGCCCTGAAAATGTCCGTCCCGCTTCTCACCATTGCCAGACTTGGAATGAAGATAGGCTCCATTGGCATCCGCCTGCCAGATCTCGACCAGCGCGTTGCGAATGGGTGCCCCACTGGCATCCAGGATCTTCCCGCTCACCCATGCCACTTGCCCGACCGAAGGAGTGATGGAGTCGTTGATGACCAGGAGATCGTTGTCCGTGTCCAGGGGCAGCTTGTCCGGATAAAACGGCCCCTCGGTTTGCGCAGGTGTGGTCATCAGAGCCGCAGCATAGGCACCTCGGATGGAGAAAAAGCCCGCCGCTGCCGCCCCCAGTGTCTTGGCGAATCGACGTCGAGTCAGATCAAGAGGGGTCTGAGAGGGTGCGTTCATGGACATGATGGGTTGTTTCATCGATCGATGGGTTGTTCAGGCACGGTCACGGGGCGCGACATGTGTTGGACGCGTGCTGATTTAACAACCCTTTCTCGAAAAACAAGCCTGGAAAATGCCGACCCGGATTTAGGTTGATGCGTCCTCAACGTTCATGAAGGAATTCACCACGAATTGGCGGACACGTTGACGGGGGCTTAACCCCGAACGTTTCCCGCCGACCCTTTTTCAAATGGTCCAGATGCAAGGTTCATCATGTGCGGCATAGCGGGACTGGTCAGTTTCCGCACGCCCCCAGCTGAAGCAGTGCTCCGTCGCATGGAGCAAGCGATCATCCATCGTGGTCCAGATGACGGCCGGGTTTGGACT
>VHDG01000616.1 GCA_016871475.1 Verrucomicrobiota bacterium | reverse complement strand
TGTTTATGAGAGCCGCCTCAGCAGGCAGCTACACATTAGGAGTGCAGAACGATCTCACAACCGGTGGTCCCGGGGGGCGGAACATGTACACCTTCGCGTGCGCGCCGATTCCTGAGCCGGGCACGGTTGCATTAGCCTCCTTGGCGGCAGTCGGACTGCTCTTCCTCCGCCGGCGCTAAACTCCAGCCAACGATACTCTCAACACCCCCGCAGGTCTCGACCTGCGGGGGTGTTTTGCTGTTCGTGGCTATTCTCCACGCCACCCAATGACAGGAAAATCTTCTCATCAACTTCCTGTCTTGAATCGTCCTCCGGCCCTCCCTCGCTTCCGTTTCTTCGCTAATTCTCCACTCTCTTCTTGGAAACGAACGAGATGGATGCTTCTCTTTTCGGGCTTGCGGTGCTCACCTGGGATTAGTCAGGGAAGCAATCAAGCTATCGGTGGGGCGGTTGGCGCAGTGGTAGCGCAGCAGCTTTACACGCTGTGGGTCGGGGGTTCGAATCCCTCACCGCCCACCATCGGGAAACAACCGCATGGTAACCTTTCCCCGCAATTTTCTGTCTCCTCTTCCATGAGCACCGACTCATTCACGAAACGCACATCGGCACAGGATTCCCCAGCCTTCACGCTGATCGAGCTCCTGGTGGTGATTGCGATCATTGGCATCCTGGCATCCATGACTTTGCCCGCCTTGAGCCGGGCGAAGGAGATGGGCAGACGCGCGGGTTGCATGAATAATTCCAGGCAGCTCGGGCTCGCTGCCCTCCTGTATCTGGATGACAACGAGGGGCTCTATCCGGCAAGAAGCTCAACCAACAACTGGACCAGCCGGCTTTTCCCCTACTACCAAACCGTCAAGATTCTAAAATGTCCGAGCGACAAGGTCTCTGACGTGGGGTTGGTTCAAAACACCCCCGAAACGGCCCCCAACGCCGCGAGGACTTACATCCTCAATGGTTGGGATGACTATTTCAAAACCACGCTCAGCGCCCAGGATTGGGCCGCTTTCCTGGATCATCGATATCCCCTGGGAATGCCGGAGTCCTACGTGAAGTACCCTGCTGCCACCATTATGTTTGGGGAGAAACTTGAGGAATCGCGGCACTTCCACGTGGATATCTACCAGGGTCTTGGAAATGACATCACCGAGGTTGATCACGGGAAGCACATGAGGAGCCGAAGGAATACCGGAGGAGGCTCGAACCACGTGTTTGCCGATGGCCATGCCGAGTACATCAACTATGGCAAAGCCGTATCACCGATCAATTTGTGGGCCGTGACCGAGGAATGGCGGAGGTTGACCGCCGCACCGACCCCCTGACGTGGCCCGGGGTGGCATTGAGCAGAGCCAGCCGATTCCGAATTACTGCGGGACCACCTTCACATCGCCTGTCGTTGCATCGTAATGAAACTTCATGTTCCTGGGCGGAACGGGGAGGGTCGGAAGCAAACCTGCTGTCACAAGATCATTCAGGTTCTTGGGGAGTTTCCCCTCCTGTGCCTGATACGATTGGATGGCCTGTTGGACGTTCACCAGGGAGAGTTTGCTGACAGAGCTTTGTTTACCCTTGGAAACAGCGCCCAGGTAATCAACAGGCGCAGTGACGGGATTACCCCCGCTTGTGGAACTTTTTCCTGAATCCGGCGCAGCATCCCCACATCCGGAGAATACCCAGGCGCAGCTTGTGAGGATCGCACACGCGCGAGGCAGTTGATTCTTCATGGCCGGAACGTGGAGCATCGGGCCCGAAAACTCCAGTTGCAATTAGCACCACCGATTTGGGCTGGCCTTCGCTCCCGACCCACGCCAGTTTTCCCGCCCATGCGCTCTATCTCTTGGCTGCGCCCAATCGCCCTGCTGGCCGTCTCGCTCGTGTGCTCACATCACGCCGAGGGAGCGGACGACGCTCTGCTGTGGGATCGCCGAAGTGTTCTCACCTTCAACGAAGAGAACGATCTCTTCGTAAACACAGACAGGCATTACACCCAGGGCATCAACCTCGCCTACCTGCACGAAGATGGACACCTCCCCCTGGGCATGGCTTCCATCAATGAATGGATCCCCTCCTGGGGTTACCAACGGCAATCCGCACGCAGTGGCTATTCCATCGGGCAAAGCATGTTCACGCCCGCCAACCTGAGCTCCACTCAACCCGTTCCAGGCGATCGACCGTACGCCGGCTGGCTTCACGGATCGTGGATACTTCAACGAAGCGGGCAGACAGCCTCCCGAAAAACCCCGGTGCAGGAAAGTTTTGAACTCGAGATCGGTTCCATGGGGTCTGCCTCGCTGGCCCGACAGGCTCAGCGATGGGTCCACGATGTTCGAGGCTTCGAACTCCCCGAGGGTTGGCGAAACCAACTCCGTGATGAACCCGGATTCAGGTTGAAATACGAACGCGCTTACAGATGGACGATCTTCAGCCCTGACCAGGCCCTTCAGTGCGAATTGATCCCCTGGGCCCGAGGTGTGGCAGGCACCATCGAGGATTCCCTGCGCGTGGGAGGACAGCTTCGCATCGGCGTCGGCCTGCAGAACGACTTCGGAATTCGAACCATCGACTCCCTCTCCACCACCCGCGGAGGACGCTCCAGGAGCCAACCCCGGCGCTGGAGCATCCACGGGCTCGTGGGAGCTGAGGGCAAGGCCGTCGCCCGGAACGCCTTCCTCGACGGCAACCTGTGGCGTGACAGCCTCAGCGTGGACAAGCATGCCCTGGTCGGAGATTTTCATGCCGGAGTCGTCGCAGGACTGAAATGGCCCGAGGCGGGCTATGTGCACGTATTCCGCACACCGGAGTTTCATCAGCAACACCAAAGCCATCAGTTCGGTTCCATTAACGTCAAGCTACTCTTCTAAACGCGCCCTCGAGTCATGAAAGTCACCCTCTTCGTTCCTTGCTTCGTGGATCTCTGTTTCCCTCAGGTTGGGATGTCCATGGTTCGCATCCTCGAGAAACTCGGTCACGAAGTGGTGTTCCATGAGAAGATCGCCTGTTGTGGACAGCCAGCCTTCAACTCCGGCTACTGGGATGAAGCGCGAAAGGCCGCCGTGCCCGTTCTGCAACAGCTGGAGAATTCCGAGGTGGTCGTCATCGCCTCCGGCTCCTGCGGCGCCATGCTCAAAGTGTTCTATCCCGAGCTGTTTCATGGGACACCTCACGAACTCAAAGCGGTG
>VHDG01000615.1 GCA_016871475.1 Verrucomicrobiota bacterium | reverse complement strand
CGGGAGAATCGATGAGCTGGGTAAAAGTATTCGTGTCCTCAATCGCAAACGGCCCTCCGTTCGTACCAGGGATCCTGGTCAGCGGATCAAGCAGCACGCTCACCACCACTGATCGGTCTCCTCCTCGATTGGGAGGAAGCGAGCTTTGAATTGAAATCTCCCGGCTGAGTTCACCAGGCCCGAAGACAACGAAATTCGATCGACTGAAAGGATCCAAAGGTGACACGAGCCCGTTGTAATCGACTCCTGCCACCGCGGAACCATCGACGCGGTAGAATGCGACCAGCGGCTGACGAGCGTCCGGCTGCTCCCGGGTAAACCGGAACGTGGCACGCCCGCCGTTGTCCGCCGTGATATCACCGGAGGCCACAACACTGATCGTTGGATCCTTGAGAGCCTGGAAATTGAGTTCTGCGAGCAACCCGCCCTGTAACGGAGCAGGGTTTTCGAATCCGAGAGGGAACACCCGGTATCCATGCAGATGGGCAACATTTGTGAGGGTGTCAGGAAGCACGCCGGTGATCAGATAGCGCCCTTCTGAGTCCGTGAAGCCCGCTTGCCCTGTAGCGTTTCCGATGAGCGCGACGCGGACATTCGGCAAAGGCTGACGATCTTGATCCAGAATTCGCCCTGAGATCCGGGCAGTCTGAACGCCATCGATGGTGATCATGACCTGCTGAATCTGAACTCCGCCCTTCATGTCGGAAACCTCGCACCTCACCACCCACTGGCCCGGTCCAAACGCTTGCTGAACCGAAGGAGCATTGTCGCCGAATGTCCCATCGCCGAACTGCCAATGGACAGCCAGTCGATCCCCGTCCTGATCGAACATGTTGGACGCGGTGAACGAAAGGACCTGCCCGGCGGAGCCTTCGATTGCGGAAGGAATCAACTCGAAGGAGGGGGCAGTATTCCCTGTGAACCAGCCCTTGTTGACGACCACGTCCATGTAGGGCCCCGCCGCATCGACCCCGCGGGCGATGGGAGTGATATGAATGCCGTTCACAGAATCACTGAAAGTCCGACCCAACAGAATGGGTGCATCCTCCATCTGCAAGGGGCTTCCCGGGGTTGAGTCAATCAGCTGAGAACCTCCGAATGTACCTTCCCAAGGCCCCCAGTGGACCGTCACACCGCCAGCCAGGTATGGATTGCCAGGCTCTGCGGCTCGGTATTCCAGCCAGTTGGTGCGCAGCACATCCTTCTGAATCGAAATCGCATACACGTTACCCGCGGAAAGAGTTGGGGAATCAAAAGCATGCAGGCGCGTCGTGGAACTTCCGGAAACAGCGAGTGTGTAGTTCGTGGGAAGCCAACCGGTCAGGATCTTGTTCAAGACATTAAAGTGAGCCGTCTGCACTCGGGACACCGGGGCGTCACCCAGGATGTCGAACGGATCAAGCCGATCGAAATCGAAACTGAGGTTAGCTGATCCAAGAAAGCCTCCACGAAAGAAGCCCCCGAAAAAGCCGCCAAACAATTCCTCAGGCTCAGGCGACTCGGCGTACAAGCCATTGCGGTTATAACCTTCGAAACCATGCCAATCCTCCGTGGTGACATAAATCGGATCATCCTGATTAAAGTCGAAGGGAGTAGCGTCAGGCGGCCCCCCGGGAAATCGCCATGGACTGCGCGTGTCGGAGCCATTCGCCTCAGCCGTGCCGAATGCAAACCCCAACGCCGTGATCATGGCCGCAACGTTCAGGTTGAATCCCTGTTGTGAAAAGCCCCCCAAGGCGAGGTTCGTGGGAAAAACGAGGGCTGTGTTGGATCCGTCAAACCGCTGGACATAACCGGGCGGCGCGAACTGAATAGTCAGGCCCTCAGTGCTGGAATCCTCCAGAGGAGGGATGATGCCGTGGAAATGATCGTAGCTGTCAGGATCATATCCCTGAAAGAAGGCAACGCGGCGGGCATCCTGGAGCAGCAACTGCTGGGTGGAAAGGAAGTTGGTGAAGTCGCCAAACCCAAAGAAGAGTCTTTCACGTTCGACGTAGTACTGCCTTGCCTGACGCAGGGTGATGAGAGGGGTGAACGTGGGAATCACCTCCACCTGACCGAACGACCATTCCTTGATGATGGATGCCGCGCGGTTGGCAAACTGGACGATGTCGTCCTCCTCCGCAGGGACTGTCGGGTCATCCGGAAAGCGAAATCGGGCAACGAGAATGCGCAACACGCCTTTTCCCTGGGGTGCCAAAGATGCAGGAGGAAGGTTGGTTTCACCCGGTTGAACCGCAGACTGCTGAGGCAGGGACATCGTCGCATGGGCCAGGTCGTGAGCAGCCATCAGAGTGGCGAGCTGTTGAGGGCTTGTGACCGGTTTGAACTCCCCACCGACCTCGACCCAGGAATCCTGTTGATCGGCATCCCTGGGCTGAGCGGGCAACTCACCCGAAGCGCGCCGAAGCGCCACCTCGGCAGAGGAAAGACGTCGAACAGGGTTTTGAGCGAGAAAAAGCCTTCGTCCCAAGGCCAGGCCGTTGACAGGCACCAGGGACCCGGAACGGAATCGCTTGCCACCTCCCAAAACCTCGGCCTCAAACACCTCTCCATCGATCAACATCTCGATGCCCTTGGACAGCTCCGCACGAGCACCTGAAACAGTCCAGGAGCCCTTAACCCGGGCCATGCCATTGATCGGACGCTCAACGAACTGGGCAATTTCCGGCGGGAGCGTGTGAATCAAGTCCAGCGGAAGGGTTCGCGCCATGAGTTGCGCAGGGCTTTTGTCGGCGAGTTTGGAAAGCTCCCTGGCACGCTTTTGAGCGAGCTCCATCCCGCGCGGGATCAAGGCAATCCGCTGCTGCTCATCGGCGGCCCGGAAGGAACGCTCCCAGATTCGGAACTCGGACACCGCATCTCTCGATTTGGGGGGGGAAACGGAAACTTCTGCACTTGGATTCCCGGAGTTGACAGCCGAAACGAGATCACGCCCCCCGCCCACTTCACCGCTATCGGCTACAGGTTTGGCGCCACCCTCAGCACTTAGACGGTCCTGCCACGTCCACCAGACCAAGCCTGCCGCGAGCGTGAATACTAACGATAGCCCCACCCACCGGTTCGGATTCCTCATAAGCACAAACAACTTTTTACTCTCTGATTAAAGCTTCCCGCACAACCTCAGCCAAAAAGGGATGTGAGCCTAACTGTGTGAGGCACAACTTCCAGAGCTGAGAAAGAGCGATCTTAC
>VHDG01000614.1 GCA_016871475.1 Verrucomicrobiota bacterium | reverse complement strand
CCCCTGGCGGAGAGAAGGATCGTGAGCTTCTGGGACGCAAAGTCTTCGCCATGCCGCTTGGAGAGCAAGGCGAGACACTCAGCTACACTGCCAGCGAAGGATATCTTGTCGCGACCACCGATGATGCGATGCTCGAGGAATACCTCCGCAGCAGCGAGAAGAAGCAGAAACCCTTGCGCGACCTGCCCGGGCTGGCCGCCGATGCCGAGAAGGTCAAAGGTCAGAGCACCGGAATGTTCGGCTATGAGAACGACAAGGCAACGGTCCAGATGCAGCTGGAAATCCTGAAGAAGGAGCCCGGATCAGTCGCGAATCTCGTCTCCGCCATCCCACTGGCCTCTCGGCTGGGATGGGATGAGAACAGCAAGGCTTTCTCTGACTGGGTCGATCTGTCTCTGCTCCCTCCGTTCGATAAGGTGTCGAAGTATTTCCACCGATCGGTCTATTCCATGGAGTTCACTCCACTTGGAGTGGAATTTCGTCGTTACTCGCCCCGTCCGCCTGAGCTGGCGAAGTGACATATCGACGGACTGGCAGTCACTTGGCGCCTGTAAGGCGACGGCCCACCAGGTCACGGCACGGCGATTCTCCAGGCTGGACGTCATGAATCCGATTCGCATCGCCCTCTTGCTGCTCGTGTCCGGGCTCGTTTCCGTCGCCGCACCACGACCGAACATTCTCTGGCTGACCAGCGAGGATCACGGCGTTGAGATGGGCTGCTACGGCGACCCTGTCGCCACCACGCCAAACGTGGACCGCCTGGCCGCGCGCGGAATCATCTACACCCGCGTCTGGTCGTGCGCTCCGGTCTGCGCTCCCTCGCGCACCACGCTGATCTCCGGGCTCTACGCGACCTCGACCGGCAGCGAGCACATGCGCAGCCTGGTGCCGTTCCCGTCAGGCAAGCAGATGTTCCCGCAGTTGTTGCAGGCGGCCGGCTACCATTGCTCCAACAACGCGAGGGAGGATTACAACCTCGCCAAGCCGGGCCTCGTTTGAAACGAGTCATCGAAGAAGGCCCACTGGACGAATCGCGCACCAGGCCAGCCCTTCTTTGCCGTGTTCAATTCGGAGAAGAGCCACGAGAGCCGCATCCGAGCACGCCCGACCCGGCCTGGGAGGAATCACTTCGCAGCAACTGGCCTGGCAGGAAGGAGGCGATCCAGCGTTTCGTGCGCGAGTGGAATCGATATGCCCTCAAATCCATCCGCCCAAAAGACGGGATTGCGGTGGGTTTCGGAATCAAGCACTTCTGCTCCGTCTCCTTTGAGGGTGCGCCGGAAGAGTTTTATGAGATCACGATCGAGCCTGGCCGCGACGAGAAGAGCAGGCGCGATGGGATCCACCACTTCAGCAGCCTGCCCCCGTGGTGGAACCCAGGGGAACAGCATCGGGCAGCGGGATCAGAAAAAAGTGACGCAGCCATTGGAGCAACCCGCGCCGGAAGCGAGCATGGCAGTCCATCCTTCTCCATTTCCTTAGGTGATACCTTGTCCTGATGCTTCCCAATTCACTGCTGACATCCTGCGGCTCCTGGGAAGGCAACGACGGACCGCTCAGGCATGAACCAATGTCTTCAAGCCGCCGTAAGCCATTCTGCCGCAATCGAACACCGCCTTGACCTCGTCGCACATCGCAGCGAGGCGGGGGTCGGCCATGATCTTCTTGTTCGCCGAGTCGCGGTGCCGGCGGGACTTGAAGACGGCAAAAGCGAAGATGACGACCTCACCGGGTTTTGCTTTGGTGAGTTTGGGAAAAGCGACCATGCCCTGAATTGTCATGTCGTCTCCGACGCACTCGCGGTATTCGAGCGCGCCGTGGTCGCGCCAGACCTTGCTGGCCTTGGTGGCGATCCTTTTGTAGGCAGCGAGGTTCTTCCTGGGAACGGTGAGAACGAATCCGTCAATGTATTGGCTCAAGCTTTTCGTATTTGTGAGGCCTGGGTTTTATGTTCATAGCCTGCGAACGTCGATGCCGAACTTAATCCGGTCTCTCACCATCTTCCTGTCCCAAATATCCCTGTCCAATCGGGTCCGTGTATGGAACGGGACATCGGTCTCTGATTTAGGACTGAAAAATGGGGGACAGGAATATTGCCCGAGGACGCTTTGAGGACCTCGGCGAGAGCAAGGGAGATGCGATGGTGGGAGAGGTCACGATTCCGGTTACGAGAGGAGCTGGGGAGGAAGCCGGGCCCATCCACACGCCCCACAAAAGTCGTACCTTTCCTCCTGCCACTTCTTCCCCTACCCTCCGCCCCCATGTCTCAATACCGCTCGGTCTTGTTTCTGTGCTCAGGCAACTTCTACCGAAGTCGCCTCTCCGAGATTCTTTTCAACCATTATGTTCGTGATGCGGAAATCAACTGGGACGCCGACTCCCGTGGACTGCTCGAGAGAGTCCGTCATCAGGGACTCTCCCCCAGCGCGGTCAGGTATCTCGAAGCACGGAATTTCGAGGGGGTTGAACAGTATTGCCGAAATCCCCAGACCTTGATTCTCAAGGACCTGGAGAGAGCCGACCTGATCATCGCCCTGAACCGCGAGGAGCATGAGCCGATGATGAAAGCTCGTTTCGGCCAGCTGCCCTCAATGATGAGGCGACAGGGAAAACTGCGGTACTGGAATGTGTATGATCTCCCCGGATCCGCTGGATTCTTCAAGAGCCTGTTCAAGAGCAACCCCGACCGCTCATCACAGGTGGAGGAGAGCGGCACTGAGCACATCGATTTCGCCGTTCAAGCCCTGGTGGCCGAACTCAAACGACTCGGAGACAAGCCACTCGGCAAGCCCCCTGGTAGTCCAGCCTGAGCCTGTCTGAAACATTCACGCCCTCATGCGCTCACTCACACCTGACCAGAGGATCGCAGCTCTTGCAGGATCGGTCTTCGTCTTCGACCAACTCACCAAACTGATCGTGGTCAAAGGACTGGGACTCGAGATGCACATGGAGATGGAGATCATCCCCGGCTTCTTCCGTCTCGTGCACTGGGGCAACACCGGAGCTGCGTGGAGCCTCTTCCACGGAAATAATGGCACGCTCGCCCTCGTGGCGCTCCTTGCCGGCGGGCTGTTGGTCTGGCAGCGACACATGTTCGAGACCCATCGTCTCCCGGGACAAATCGCCGTCGGCCTCCTGTTGGGCGGGATCTTCGGCAACTTGCTCGACCGCCTCCGGGTGAACCATGTGATTGATTTTCTCCGCTTTTACGTC
>VHDG01000613.1 GCA_016871475.1 Verrucomicrobiota bacterium | reverse complement strand
GGAAGCGGAGTCAGCGGAGCGATTGAAGGTCCTTGCCGGATACCAGATTAACCAGGCTCTGGTGGCAAAAGCCCGCCCCACGGCGCTGGTCATGCACTGCCTGCCCGCCTACCGCGGCAAAGAGATCGATGAAACCACCTTCGAAGCCCACGCGAGCACCATCTTCGAGCAGGCTGAGAACCGCCTGCATGTGCAAAAAGCCATCCTGCACTGGCTGGTGAGCGAGGTTTGAGGGCGGCCCCCGTTCGGGTCCGAGCCCGTCACACCCGGGAAGATCTGCATCTCCTCACGGCCTTATTCCGCTGCCGCAGCGGCGGGGATCGTCACGGCCTGTTTTCCTGAACTTCCCGGATCACCAAGATCACAGGAGCTTCTTGAACCGTTTTTCTGTCGCCAGTTTCCCAACCAACTCGCGCACCTTCTGGGCCTGCGACTTATGAGCAGCCATGATCGCATCATCTGTAACCACCAGAATCGAATCTCTGAGTCCCACCATCGCGATGGGAGTGCGGTGCTTGGTGCGGGCGTCAAAGACCAGATTCCGCGCTGCATCCACATGAATGAAGTCCGCCTGGGCCGCGTTGCCTTCCGGATCCTTTGGCAGATGCCGCGCCAGGGCCGGCCATGCCCCCACGTCGTCCCACTCAAAGGAGCCCTCGGCGCAAACCACATTCTGAGCATGTTCCATCAGGGCGTAGTCGATGGAGATCTTGCGTATCTTCGGGTACTCCCTGGCCAGGACCTTCGCCAGCTTGCCGGGCTTTTGTGCGGCATTGAACCAGCGTTGACAGGCTTGAGCCATGTCAGGCTGATGTTTCTCAAGGCCTTGTGTGATCGTGACAAATGACCAGATGAACATCCCGGCGTTCCAGCGGTACTGTCCGCTCTGCAAGTACTCCAAAGCCCGGTCAAGGTTGGGCTTCTCCACAAACTGCTCCGCCTTCCAGAACGACGTCTTGTATCGCTTCACGCCTGCGGGAGGCGGGAGTTCCACCCCGATGCGGATGTAGCCGTACCCAGTCGCCGGCTCGGTGGGCTTGATTCCGATGGTGGTGATGACCTGCCCCCGGCTGGCGAGGTCGAAGGAATCCGACAGGGTCTGCTGAAACTTGCGTTCGTCCGGAATCACATGGTCGGAGGGCAGCACCGCCATCACCCCCGTCGTGGAACGTGCACCTACCAGCGCGGCACCCAGCGTCACCGCCGCACAGGTGTCGCGTCCACACGGTTCCGCCACCACATTCTCCCTGGGCAACTTGGGCAGCTGTTTGCGAACCTGCGGCGCCTGGATTTCGTTGGTGATCACGAAGACGTTCGAAGCGGGGACGAGCGGGGCGACGCGATCGAAGGCGGATTGAAGGAAGGAACGTTTGTCGAGGAGGGCCAGCAATTGTTTGGGGGTTTGGGCCCGGCTGACAGGCCAGAAGCGTTCGCCGCGGCCGCCAGCCATGATAATCACAAACCGATCCTTCGACGCTGCGTTGCCTTTCATGGCCGCCTTAAAAGCCATATCTGGTGGGGTTTTGCAACGTTTGTTCCAGTGCGGCGTTGCATTTCCACATCGGACGCCTAAGACTCCCGCCCTTTATGGAAGGGCTCAAGCTCTGGCACCTCGCCATCCTCTTCGGGTTCGGTTTTGCAGCGCTGAACGCATACGGTCTCATCAACCCTGTCGCGTTCGGTGAGGCTGCCCGGCGCTTTCCTCGGCATGGGTGGATCGGCTATCCGCTCATGATCTTCGCCACCTTCTGGTTTCTCCATTACGTGCGACAGGAGAACGTGCAGGATTTTGTGTCCATGAAGCCCTTTCTCTATGCCTTGTTCCTGGTGGTGGGATTCGGAGCCTGCGCCTTCCTCCGTGATTTTCTGCCGGTTCGCGCGGTGGCAGCCCTCCTGTTGCTCTCCGCCAAGATCGTCACGGATGCCGGACGCTGGCATCCCTCCGACTGGCGCGTGGTCCTCATCGCCTGGGCCTACGTGTGGGTGATCGCCGGAATGTGGCTCACTGTGTCCCCCTGGCGGCTTCGCGACTGGATTCATTGGGCTACGTCGACCCCTGGCCGAACGCGGACTTTCAGCGGGATGCATGTCGCCTTCGGCCTCTTTGTCTGCGCACTGGGTTTCACCATTCTCCGCAGCGCCGATTCACCGCCCCGTTTCACGGACGGCACTCCGGTCCCTCCTCCGGTGGCGGCGTCCATCTGATCCCGCTCCCTGTCCTCCATGAAATCCCCCTCTCTGCCTGCGATTCTTCGCACTGCCGTGGATGCGGCCCAACTTGCTGGCGGCCTGATGCGCGCGAACCTGACATCGACTTCCAAAAGGATCAACGAGGCCAGTCAACACGACATCAAGCTGGAGTTGGATGTGCATTGTCAGAAGCTCATCGAGAAAAGGCTGCGCAAAAGCTTTCCCGCCATCCCGGTTCTTGGCGAAGAGGGTGAAACAGGCGATTCCCAGGCGGACTACCGTTGGGTGGTGGATCCCATTGATGGAACCGTGAACTTCGCCTACGGAATTCCCCATGCCTGCGTGTCGATCGCGTTGGATCGCAGATGGGATCCGGCCTGGAGCTCCACCCGGTCCGTGCCGCCCTCCGGCTATGAAACCCAGGTAGGCGTGGTCTATGACCCATTCTCGAACGAGCTCTGGACCGCCATCCGCGGAAAACGGGCATGTCTGAATGGACGGACCATCCGCGTCAGCTCACGCTCGCGTCTGGAGGAGTCGATCGTGTCCATGGGGTTTGCCAAGCATCCCGTCAGCCTGGACGCGATGCTTCCCGTATTCAACGGGTTGGTTCGAGAGGTGCGGAAGATGCGGATCATGGGGGCAGCAGCTCTTGCAATGGTCTATGTGGCCAGCGGCCGGCTTGAGGCTTACCTGGAGCATCGCGTCCGCTGGTGGGATATTGCCGCCGGTGGATTGATCCTGGAATGCGCCGGAGGCGAGTTCTCGCATGTGCGCATTCCAGAGGCTGCTTCCCACACCTACCGCGTCATCGCCAGCAACGGTCACGTGAATCGAAAGATTTCGCGGCGCTATAAGTTTTAAGAGTCCCCCCAGGATGCCCCGCTCCCGGAACGACCCGCTTTGGCTTGGGGTGACATGAGCGGTGCTATGCACTACCGCCCCGAGTTCTTCTTCGGCTGCCTCCTCCCCAGTTCAGAACAAGGGTCTCGGCCGGATTCCTCACACTTCCTTGCCCATGGATTG
>VHDG01000612.1 GCA_016871475.1 Verrucomicrobiota bacterium | reverse complement strand
TACCGTTAGGAAGGCATTGTCCACACGGTGGCCGTACGACTCGGTATTGAACGGCGGGTGGACGGCATAGGAGGTCTGCAAGGCGGCGAACTCTGCGAATCGAGGGCCGCGCGAGGCCTTTGACTTCGCCTTGCTGAGCGCTGGCAACAGGAGTCCGGCGAGGATAAAGAGGACCCCAATAACAACAACGGCGACGACAGCGACGGAGGGATTCTTCTGAGGTTGGGCGTTTGGCGTAGGTCTGGAGTTCATGATTCCTTTGGTTGATCCGAATCCTCAGAGCGGCCCATCCGGACCGTCAGGCGATGGTGTTACCTTGTAATCGACTTAACAGGTGCGATCCGTGACACCGATGCGAGGACATCGGTGATCGCTTGTTCCTGGAAGTTTGACCTTAGTGAGAGGGAAATCTCACGCCAAAGACGAAAGTGCCTGAGCAAGCGAAGAGCTTTCATGCTGTCAGGAAAGAGGTGCGATGTGGTTCTCTGTTCTTTGTTCGTTGTTCTGAGTCTTTATTTCCGGCATGGAGCGCGTACTGGAATCGTTCCGGCCTAGCTGTCACAGCTATAAGTCGAATGGGATGCATACGATTCGTCCGCCGTTCGGGGCGCTCTCGCGTCAACGGTTCTTCCAAATCCTGCGACACAGGGCGATTGGCGAATCCGAAACGCTCGCCCTCACTCGTGGGAGAGCTCGTGCGCGGGATGCGTCAAACCTCTCGCCCGCGGATCTCAATCGGTTAGCCCCGCGAAGACCGGGTCCCCGCAGTAAACCTGGGTTGTAATTGTCGGCTCCTTCTCGCGTCGCTTTCCCATCATCGTCAAAGCCCGGCTCACCGTTCGATACCCCAAGAACACATACCCATGGATCATGCAGCGGAAAGGATCGACGGGCTCTTTGAGCTGTTCCAGGAACTGCACAGGATCCCGGTCGTGGGGATAGTTGCACTTTCGCTCGTTAACCCGGGCGGTGACATCTTGAGGGATTCTTCTGGAGAACATCGGGGCTTGGCCTCGAAACATGTTCAAGTCATTGCCGTTGGCTTGGCCCATGCGGAATGACGGCGGTAGAATTGCTGGGGAACGGGAGGGATTAATCCTTGGGTTTTGAGCAGCCCGTCTTCGCTCTGCGAGCTTCCGCCTACGTTGAAACTTCGGCGAGACAAGTCGACGGGGCATTTTTTCGCGGGGCGAAAAAATGGCTCGCCATCCATAGCCCCGAGATCGTCGAGGGGCGGAGGATGGTGCGCGATACAGGGCTCGAACCTGTGACCCCCACCGTGTCAAGGTGATGCTCTACCACTGAGCTAACCGCGCTTTTATTGTTTCAGGGCCATTCCGCTTACCGAGCTCTCGGTCAGCGGGCGTGCAAGGTAAGGGCTCACCTCCAGGGAATCAAGTTTCAATATTTAACCGACGGCTCGCTCTCAACAGAGCTTCGACGAGTGTCAGATCTCCCGGAACAGTCACCTTTGGGTTCAGTGAAACCGACCGGACCAGTCGCACAGGCTGCCCAATAAACTCGCACGCCGCAGTGTCGTCGGTCACTTCAAGCCCCTTCTCTCTCACTGCTTGAAGAGCTCGACGAATGACCTCAACACGGAATGTCTGGGGCGTCTGCACCGCCCAGAGCTTTGATCGATCCAGGTGCCGGTCCACTGTGAGTCCATCGCCCGATTGTTTGATCGTGTCTGTCACCGGCTGCGCGGCGACCGCGGCTCCATGCTGTTCGGCCTCAAGAAAACATCGTCGAATCACATCGCCATCGGTGCATGGACGGGCTCCATCATGTATGGAAACCAGACCAGCCTCCGATGCTATTGCTTCCAACCCGTTCCACACGGAGTGCTGACGCTCGGTTCCTCCGGCTGTCAGACGCCAGGGCTTTCTCAGGTTGAGCTGTGCTGCGAGATCTCGAAAAACCGGTTCCATGCCCGATCGGACCACAATCACCACCTCAGCTACGTCAGGGTGCTCGTCCCATAGCCGCCAGGTGTGCCCCACCACGGGCATGCCTTCGATCTCCAGGAAAAGTTTGTCGCGATCCGGGCCAAACCGGGTTCCTTTTCCTGCCGCTACGATGACTGCTGAGTTCATTTTTTGGTAAGCGCCAAGCTCGGACCGGAACAACTTGTCCGTCCGAAGCGGGGAGATTCAACGCGGGGCGGGGAAATTTTTCAATGTAACTCGGGAGGACGGCTTCGCCGAGCAGGCTGACTTTTTCACGCTCGCATCGAACCGACTTCCCCCATAATCGTAGCCGCAATCGTAACCGCAATCAGAGATACATGAGTCGCCGCTCTCACCGTCAGAAGCTTGAAGCTCCTGCCAAGCTCACCTGGGAGCCGATGAGGCTCGAGAAACAGGCTCCGCTGGTCATCAGCAGGGGAGCCCGCACCTGCGCTTCCTTCTGCTGGATCAAACTGGAGAGCGAGGGGATCACGGGCTGGGGCGAAGCAGGGGAGTATTCCATCGGAACTCATCGGGAGACACTGAACGACATCCTAACCGGCTTGCAAACAGCTGCCGGCTTGATTCGCCGGTTCGACCCGACCAACCGGGAAGGCATCGAGCGTTGCCTTCGAGATTCCGGCATCCCTTCATCAGTCATCGCCGGCATTGCTCAGTGTCTGTGGGATTGGCTTGGAAAGCAGACGGGACAGCCTGTCTGGAGACTGCTCGGCAGCGACCCGTCACAAGCGCCGCCGACATCGGTGACCATCGGGATTGGAACTCCGCAGGCAGCTCAACAGAGAGTCGCCGACTGGATGAAGCGCGGCCGGTTTCTTGCCTGGAAACTCAAGATGGGATCCCCCGGGGGGGTGAAGGAGGATCGGAGGCTTTTCGACGCCGTGAGCGAAGTGCTTCCGGAGGGAATTCATATCAGCGTCGATGCCAATGGCGGATGGAATCTTGCCGACGCGATTTCCATGAGCCGCTGGCTTGCCAGACGCGGAGTGGATCACATGGAGCAACCGCTGCCTCGGGGCATGGAGAAGCAGCTGAAGCAGTTGAAGAGCAAGAGTCACCTTCCCGTGCTGGTGGATGAAAGTTGTCTGAGGTCCGAGGACATTCCGCCGCTGGCTGCGTCCGTGGATGGGATCAACATCAAGCTCATGAAATGTGGGGGCATCAGCGAGGCCCTGCGCATGATTCAAGTGGCCCGGGCTTTCGGGCTTCGGACCATGCTTGGATGCTATAGCAACAGCGCACTGGGGAATATC
>VHDG01000611.1 GCA_016871475.1 Verrucomicrobiota bacterium | reverse complement strand
GGGGGTGACATAGGGGAGGGGTGGAAAAAACGCCATCAACATGGGCAGCGAACACAACAAGGCTGCGCCGCCTTGTATCAGTCGGCCCCGCATCGGATGCCCCACCCTCATCTGATCGACCAAAGTCAGGAGCAGGCCCACCCCATAGATGAATATGAGGGGCGAAAACGGAGCGATCAGATTCTCAGAACTGATGTCAGCGGTGTCCCGATTATCGCTCAGCGGAGTTCGCCCGCCTGCCATGGCAAGCACCATGAACCCCAGAGTCAGAACCAGAAACCACCGAAACCGGTTGAGCACCCCGCGTCGATAAGGAATCAGCAGGCCCACAAGAAAAAACAAAACCATCCAGCCACCCGCAAAACGCGTGAGGTCGCCAAAAAGTATGTAGCGAAGGTTGTTGATGACCTTGCGTCGGACTTCGTGGTAGTCGAACGCAGAAAAATCCGGGTACAGCAACCGTTCCACTGCGTCGCCTGGAAACTGTTCCGTGCCCATGTAGATGGCGTGGCCGGCGGCTCCAAAGGGAGCTCCTGCGACCTGATAGTTCCGGACGACCCAGGGTCCGAAAAGCAGGAGAAACACCGCGACCGCCCCGGCCGCTGAGACGAGGCGGCTGGACGCTAGTTTTCCCAAGCTGGCGACATCCAGGCTGGGGCCACTCCACTCCATTCCAGGGGTGCGATTGATGAGGAATGCGAGATACAGAGCTACCGGGATGATCACCCATGCAGCGGAGTATCGAGTCAAAGCCATGAGACCAACGCACGCTCCCGCCATGATCCCCCATCGGATAATCCTGGCTCCGGAGGGATCCTCCCCCAAAGAAGCATCGCCTGCCCGGAACAGGCAATGAGCAAGCGAGAGGGAGAGCACCATCAGCAAAACGGAGCTATGCCCGGTGAAAGTCAGCTGCCAGAAAAGCCAGGTGGACGCAAAAATCCCGGCGGAGAGCCAGCCTGCGGTTTGATCGAACATTCTTGTCGCGAGCCTGTAGGTCAGAAACGCCGCGGTTCCGAGCAACAACTGGTTGAAGATGGCGACCCAGATATCGGGTCCGTAGAGTCGAAAGCTGCCATCCTCACTGATGCGATAGCCGAAGGGGTTGAGCTTCAGCCAACCCGCGAGCAGGACTGGATAGAGGGGAGGGTTGTGCAGGTCAGGGAGGGAGGATTCCTTGAGCAGGGGCGAGGCAGGTTTCTCGACATTTTGAATCAGGCGGATACTGAGGGGGCGGAGTACGCCTGTGGTATATCCTTTGCCCTCGGCAATGTTGCGCGCCAGCTGGGCGGCCTCCATACCCTCGGGCGTAGTCATGTTGCGGGCGAACTTGGTGTCCATGACGACCCCGATGCCCAGGAAACAGACCAGGGTGACCGCCAGCAGGAGCCATCGACGTCCCGCTCCCTGTTCCAAACTGTGGATGATTTCCTGAATAGGCGGCATACCGGCTAGAGGTTCTCCAATTGGTAGGTGTGCAACTTGCGGTGAAGGGTTCTTCGGCTCATGCCCAGCTTCACAGCCGCATGCGTCCGGTTGCCGTCGCATTCCTTCAGCGCGCGAATGATCAGTTGTTTCTCGGCCTCCTTGATGGTGAGCGCGCTGGTTTCAGCCAGTTCCAGCCGGGTGGCAGGTGTCGTGGCCGGAGCTTCAAGCGAGCGCAAGGTCTCAGGCAGATCGCGCTCGGTCACCCGCTCACCGCGACAGAGCACGACCGCGCGTTCCACCGCGGCTCGCAGCTCTCGCACGTTACCGGGCCAAGAATATTTCAGCAGGGCTTCCATGGCATCGACCGTGAAATCCACCACCGGCTTATCGTTCTCCCGCGCAAATTCTTTAAGAAAAGCATGGGCCATCAACGGGATGTCATCCTTCCGATCGCGCAAAGGAGGCAGCTTCACCGGCAGCACATTCAAGCGGTAGTAGAGGTCCTCGCGAAAGGTTCCTGCCCGGACCATCGAGGCCAGATCTCGATTAGTGGCGGCGATAATACGTACATCTGCGGTCATGGTTTTGCCCGATCCCACCCGCTCGAAGGTCCGTTCACTGAGAAACCGCAGCAGCTTCACCTGGGTGTTGGCATCGATCTCTCCGATCTCATCCAGGAACACCGTCCCGCCCTGAGCCTGCTCAAACCGTCCGATCCGCCGCTCGTGGGCCCCCGTGAAGGCTCCTTTCTCGTGGCCGAAGAGCTCGCTCTCGAGGAGGTTTGCCGGAAGTGCGGCACAATGGACCGTGACCAGAGGCTGATCCTTGCGCGGGCTCATCTGGTGGATCGCCCTCGCAGCCAATTCCTTTCCCGTGCCGCTTTCGCCCAACACAAGCACCGTGGTCCGGCTCGGAGCGATCTGGGTGATGGTCTCCAGGATCTCCTTCATCTGAACCGATGACCCTATGAAATTGGTCAGCCCGAATTTTGCCTCCACCGACTTCCTGAGCGTGGTGTTCTCCTGCTCAAGATGCTGGCTTCGCATCGCCCGACCGATGCGCATCTCCAGCTCGTCGATCTGAAGCCTGACTTTGGGTATATAGTCATCCGCGCCCGCTTTCATCGCCTGGACTGCCAACTCCTCGGATCCATAGGCAGTCATGAGGATGCAGACCGGCGCCTTGGGCAGCGCCTTGGCCCGCCGGATCAGATTCATGCCGTCCTCCTTCGGGAGTCGAAAATCCGTCAGCATGACATCGAAGTGCTCCTGTTCGAGCAGCGTGGTGGCCGAAGCGGCGTCCTCGGCGATGTAGATGTCGTAACGGTCCTCGAGGGCCGTGCGAAGCCCTTCGCGGGTGGCCTTCTCGTCGTCCACTATGAGTAACAGGGGTTTGCTCATTCAGGGTTCCGCCAACAGGCGGGGGGTTTTGGCCTCAAGGGGCAGCCAGATACGGAATTCGGTTCCTTTGCCGACGTGACTTTCCACCCCCACCCGGCCTCCATGCTCGGTGACGATGCGTTGAACGATCATCAAGCCCAGGCCGCTGCCTCGTTTCTTGGTGGTGTAAAAAGGTTCAAAGATCCGGCTCAGCGTCTCGGGGGGAATGCCTCCGCCCGTATCCTCCACGCTCAAAACCACGCCTTCGCTCGATTCCGAAGTCCGGAGGGTGAGAATGCCACCACGGGTCATCGCCTGAATCGCGTTCTTCATCAGGTTCACCAGAACCTGTTTCATCTGGGAGGAATCAATGTGGACCACCGGCAGACTGGTCAGAAGCTTCTGACGCAGTTCAAGCCCCCG